>NZ_JAJB01000047.1:0-25749 GCF_000583215.1 Brevibacterium sp. VCM10 | reverse complement strand
TGAGCCGCCGTCAGGTAGTTTTGAGGGGTGTGAGCTCGTGTCTGGGGCTGACGGTATCGTTGGGGGCGACATGACTGCTGCAGCTGAACACACGAACCATGCCGCCGGCGCCGACTCCCGAGCGGCCGAACTCCTCACCGGGCTCAACCCCAGGCAGCGCGAGGCCGTGATCCATACGGGATCCCCGCTGCTCATCGTCGCCGGGGCCGGATCGGGCAAGACGACCGTGCTCACCCGACGCATCGCCTACGCCCTGGCCACCGGTCGAGCCCATCCCGGCGAGGTCCTGGCGATCACGTTCACGAACAAGGCCGCCAAGGAGATGGCCGAACGCGTGTCCTCGATCGTCGGGCCCGCGTCCCGTGCGATGTGGGTCTCGACGTTCCACTCCTCGTGCGTGCGCATCCTCCGCCGCGAAGCGAAGGTGCTGGGCATGAAGTCGAACTTCACGATCTACGACGCCCAGGACGCGCAACGGCTCGTCGCCCAGATCCTCAAGGAGCTCGGACTCGACACGAAGAAGTACGCTCCGCGGGCGATCCTGCACCGGATCTCGAACCTCAAGAACGAGCTGCAGACCCCCGATGACTTCATCCCGCGGCCCAACAATCCCGCCGACGAGGTGCTCGCCGACGTCTTCAAGCGCTACACCTCCCGTCTGCGGCTGGCCAATGCCTTCGACTTCGACGATCTCATCGCAGAGACCGTCCATCTCTTCGGCGCCTTCCCCGAGGTAGCCGATTCCTACCGTCGCCGGTTCCGCCATATCCTCGTCGACGAGTACCAGGACACGAACCCGGCGCAGTACGCCCTGATCAAGGCCCTCGCCGGTGACGGTGCGGGAGGTCCGACGGGAGCCGAACTCACCGTCGTCGGCGACGCCGACCAGTCGATCTATGCCTTCCGCGGCGCCACGGTGCGCAATATCGTCGAATTCGAGAAGGACTTTCCGAACGCGGACACCATTCTGTTGGAGCAGAACTACCGGTCGACACAGAACATCCTCGACGCGGCCAACGCCGTGATCGCGAACAACGACGACCGCCGGGAGAAGAAACTGTGGACCTCGGAGGGCTCCGGCGAACAGATCGTCGGCTGGGTGGCCGAGAACGAGCAGGGTGAAGCACGGTTCATCGTCGACCGCATCGATGACCTCATCGATGAAGAGACGTACACCTACGGTGACTTCGCGGTCTTCTATCGCACCAACGCACAGTCACGCGCCATCGAAGACGCACTGGTCCGCTCCGGAATCCCGTACAAGGTCGTCGGCGGCACCCGCTTCTACGAGCGCAAGGAGATCAAGGACGCCCTCGCCTATCTGCGCGTCGTCGCCAACCCCGATGACGACGTCAACCTGCGCCGCATCCTCAATGTGCCCAAACGCTCAATCGGCGACCGCACCGAAGGCATCATCGCCGACTTCGCCGACCGAGAGAGCATCAGCTTCTATACTGCTCTGGGCCGCCTCGACGAGATCCCGCATCTGAGTTCGCGCGCACTGACCTCGGTGCAGAAGTTCTACGACCTCATGCAGGATCTGCGCTCCACCGCCGAGTCCTCCCCGCTCTCCCGCGTCATCGAGGCGATCCTCGAGCAGTCCGGATACCTCGAATCCTTGCAGAAGAGCACCGACCCGCAGGACGAATCCCGAGTCGACAACCTCGCCGAACTCGTCGCCGTGGCCGAGGACTTCGTCGCCACTCGCGAGGCCGCCGCGGTCGCCGAACCCGACACCCCGGACACCCCGGATGACAACGACACAGACAACGGCGCCGAGGCGACCGCCGAAGATCCGACCGCTGCAGAGACCGAAACCCCCGCCGAGGCGGTCGATCCCGCCGTCGATGACGCCGGTTCCGCTGACGCCTCCACCGCCCCAGGCGTCGGCGCGGCGGCCATCGATCAGTTCCTCGAGCAGGTGGCTCTGGCCTCGGATACGGATCAGATCCCCGATGCCGAACTCGGCCAGGTCACGCTGATGACTCTGCACACGGCCAAGGGCTTGGAGTTCCCGGTGGTCTTCCTCACCGGGCTCGAAGACGGAGGATTCCCGCATTCGCGTTCCTTTGAGAATCCGCAGGAGCTGTCGGAAGAACGACGTCTGGCCTATGTCGGGCTCACCCGAGCTCGGCAGCGGCTGCTCGTCACTCGCGCCGAAACACGGAGCATGTGGGGTCAGCCTCAGTACAATCCGCCGAGCCGGTTCCTCTCCGAGATCCCGGAGAACCTCATCAACTGGGAGAACACGGGAAGCTTCTCCGGTGGCTTCGGGTCCGGAGGCTTCGGCTCCGGTGGTTACGGTTCCAGTGGATTCGGCTCCGGCGGTTACGCCTCCAGCGGCTATTCCGGCGGTTTCGGGTCGTCGCGGTCGTCCGGCGGCAGTTCCCGCTCACGCTCGAGTGCGAGTTCATCGACACCGGTCGCCGGATTCCCCAACCGGATCCGCCCCAACCGCGAGGTCATCTCCGTCGAGGTCGGTGAGAAGGTCTCACACGAGTCCTTCGGGCTCGGCACCGTCACCGAGGTCAACGGCGTCGGAGACAAGACCGTGGCCGTCGTCGACTTCGGCTCGGCCGGATCGAAGCGGCTGCTGCTGCGCTACGCCCCGATCGACAAACTCAGCTGAGCCGACCGCTTCGGTGGACGCACGGTCCGGCACCGTGCCGCGAATAGAGAGAGCGCCGAGGAGAACTCACGTTCTCCTCGGCGCTCATCCATGCCGGACGCGGCTATGGCTCAAAGATCATTCGTTGCCCAATTTGCCATCGGCACCTTCGCGACCCTGGTTGATCTGGTCTTCGAATTTTCCGCCGGTGGCGTTGTTGGCGGCGTCAGCAGCCTTGTCCAGGCCCTGGTCGCTGATCTCTTCACCCTTATCGCTATTCAAGGCGTCCTTGGCTTTGTTCGTAAGATCGTCGAGTCCCATGCTGTCTCCTTTCATCGGAAAAGGTTCTGAGCGAACCTCTGACGCCACTCACCTTGCCATTGTTACCGGCGTGGCAACACCCGCGCGTCGCAGTTCTCAGCGAATGCACATAAAGAATGTCGCCGAGACCGAATCATCAGCGGGTCAATGGCACGAGGAACGCAAGCATGACCAGCAGTCCGGCGAACAGCAGACAGGTGGCGATGTCAACGGTCTTCGACCTGTTCGTCCACACATCGGTCCACGGCGGCGGCATCGCCCGGAACCCGGCGAGCCCGGCGGGGACGACCGCGAGGACGACAGCACCGAGGCGGAAGTCGTTGATCGAGCACGCCGCTGCGGCGATGACCCCCAGGAGACAGCCGAGCAGCACCCAATCACGCCTGGTGGGATGCGCGTACCGCCGTTTCCAGTAGATCCATCGTTTCGAGATCGGCCCTCTCCCCCGCCGTGCATGACGAGGATGAAGCCGTTTCATCTCAGTGGAAGAAATGGCGGCTCCCGGTCAGGTACATTGTGATTCCGGCCGCCTCCGCAGCCGCGATGACCTCATCGTCGCGGATCGATCCGCCCGGCTGCACCACGGCGGTGACTCCGGCATCGATGAGGATCTGCAGACCGTCGGGGAACGGGAAGAACGCGTCCGAGGCAGCGACCGCTCCCGTGGCGCGTTCGGCTCCGGCACGTTCGACGGCGAGTTTGGCCGAGTCGACGCGGTTGACCTGACCCATTCCCACACCCACCGAGGCACCGTCCTTGGCGAGCAGGATGGCGTTCGACTTCACGGCCCGCCCGGCCTTCCACGCGAATTCGAGATCCGCGAGGACCTCGGGTGCAGCTGCCGGACCGGCGGCCAGGGTCCAGTTCTCGGCAGAGTCTCCGTCGGCCTGGAAAGCGTCACGGTCCTGGACGAGGAATCCACCGCTGATCGGCTTGATCTCGGCTGTGGGCACATCGATGTCGCCGAGTTCGAGCAGTCGCAGGTTCTTCTTCGTCGCGAGCATCTCGAGCGCCTCGGCGCTGAACGACGGAGCCGCCAGGCATTCCGTGAAGATCGGCTTGATCGAGGCGGCCAGCTCGGCGTCGACCTCCCGGTTCGTGGCGATGACACCGCCGTAGGCCGACAGCGGATCGCATTCGTGCGCGGCCTTGTGCGCCGCGGCCGCAGTCTCACCGACGGCGAGTCCGCAGGGATTCGCGTGCTTGATGATGGCCACGGCCGGCTGGTCGAAGTCGAACGCGGCACGGATCGCGGCATCGGTGTCCGTGTAGTTGTTGTACGACATCGCCTTGCCACCGAGCAGTCTCGCCCCCGCGATTCCCACGGTTCCATCCGAGTAGACGGCCGCCGCTTGGTGCGGGTTCTCTCCGTACCGCAGGTCGGCGATCTTCTCCCCGGTGAGACCGGCGAATGCGGCCTTCTCATCGGTGGCGAGCTCCGCGGCGAACCAGGAGGCGACCGCCGAGTCGTAGGCCGCGGTGTGGGCGAAGGCGCGGGCGGCGAAGGTGCGACGGGCCTCGATGTCGAAGCCGTGACCGGCGGCAGCGTCGAGAACGGCCGAATAGTCGGCCGGATCCGTCACGACGGTGACCGTGGGGTGGTTCTTCGCCGCCGCACGCACCATCGAAGGTCCGCCGATGTCGATCTGTTCGATGCAGTCATCGAAGCCGGCTCCGCTGGCGACGGTGTCGGCGAACGGGTAGAGGTTGACGACGACGAGGTCGAAGGGTTCGATCTCGAGTTCGGACAGCTGCTCGAGATGCTCGGGCTTGCGGGAGTCAGCGAGGATGCCGGCGTGGACGCGTGGGTGCAGGGTCTTGACCCGTCCCTCGAGGCATTCGGGGAACCCGGTGAGCTCTTCGACCTTCGTCACCGCGACTCCCGCCTCGGCGATCTTCGCAGCCGTGGATCCGGTCGACACGATCTGGACTCCGGCTGCGTGGAGGCCGCGAGCCAGCTCCTCCAGGCCGGTCTTGTCGTAGACGCTGATCAGCGCTCTCTTGATCGCACGGGTTCCTGTCACAGATCCTCCTCGAGGTTCGATCGCCGGTCGGTTCTTCGCACGGCGGGGTCAGTGGGCGGTCATCGCCGAGGCGACATATCCGCGGACATGTCGACCATCGACGACGAGGTCGGTATGGGCCAGGTGCGCGAGCAGGCGCACGAGCTCTGCGCGTTCACGGGCCTTGATGTTCTCGTGCACGGTCTCCTCGGTGTCGTCATCGCCGATGGGAACCGCGTACTGGGTGATGATCGGTCCGGTGTCGACTCCCGCATCGACGAGGTGGATGGTTCCACCGGTCAGCTTCACCCCGTGGGCGAGCGCATCGCGGACTCCGTGTGCCCCGGGGAACGATGGCAGCAGCGCCGGATGGGTGTTGATGATCCTGGATGGGAAGGCGTCGACGAAGACGGGGCCGAGGATGCGCATGAATCCGGCGGAGATCACCCAGTCCGGGGCAAGCTCGGCCACCGTGTCCTTCAGCGCCCGGTTCCATTCGTCACGGTCGGCGTAGTCCTTGGGTCGGACGACGAAGGTGGGAATTGCATGCCGTTCTGCCCGCTCCAGGACCCCGGCCGTGGTCGAGTCGGCTCCGATGGCGACGATATCGACTCCGCGGGTTCCATCGGCGAAAGCGTCGATGACGGACTGCGTGAGGGTACCGGAACCGGATGCCAGAAGAACGATGCGCACCCGCACAGTCTAACGTCTGCAGCTCGTGGACGATGCCCGACGGTCACCCTGCGGACACGGGCCGCCGAGGCATTTGTCAGTCGACTGTGAGAAACTGATCCGGTGACGTCACCGCAGAATACCGAAGAGAAGAAAGCGCCGACTCCCGAAGAGGAGGCACAGGCCGCACCCGCACGGCATGGACTGGTCCTGATACTGCTGATCCTCGCCTCGGTGCTGACGTTCACGTATCAGCTGCCGTTCAAGCTCGCCGCCATCGGCTTCGCCGTCGCCGCGGTCGTGTGGTCGGTGAAGTACATCGTCGCCGTCGTCAGGGCCAAGCAGCGCCGGAACATGTCCTTGGGCATCCTCGGCGGTCTGCTCAGCATCTATCTCATCTTCTCCACGATGTCCTCGGTCATCCTCTGGCCCGTGCAGTCGAAGTACGAAGAATGCCTGCGCGATGCGATCACCCAGCAGGCCCAGATCTCGTGTACGAGCGACTATCAGTCCGGCCTGGGCGACTGGTTCAAGCAGATCACCGGCCAAGACCTCGAACTGCCCGGCACCAACTGATCCACGGAGCCCGGCCCCGATCCTTCAGGCGCCGGCCTTCAACGCTGTTCCCCTCACCGCGGATGCCCTCGCCTCACGCTTGACCCCTCACCGAGGCGGCATCCCCGTCTATCGCGGTTCGTCGTCGTTGACGACGCCGTCGACCGGCTCCGGCTCGTCCTCGCCGAATGCCTCTGATCCGTCTGCCTCATCGAAGGCATCCTCGTCGTCTCCATCCTCATCGTCATCGGCGAAATCGGAGTCGACGGTGTGCAGACCGGAGAGTCTGATCAAGAGGAGTCCGGCTGCCATGCCCGCACCGATCCACCCCGTGATCGCCGGTGCCGACGTCAGTGCCGAAGGTCCGAACCCGGACAGGCCCAGTGGGCCCATGGCTCCGCGGGCGAACAGGGCGAGGACCTCGACGATGACGAACAGTATCCCGATCGCGATTCCCAGTCCGATCCACGACTGCTCGGCGATGTCGCGAGCTCGGTCGCGGCCGAGGATGACGCACAGCAGCCCGAGCAGCACTAGGAGTCCCGGTGCGGCCGCCGTCCACGCCGGATAGTCCCCGCTCAGCAGCTGCAGCACGTGCACATCGGGCACCGGAGCGGAGGTCGAGGTGAATGCCGAGCTCGTCCCGGCCCCGCCGATGCCCACTCCCGTCCCGGCAGTCCAGGACACGGCCGAGTAGACGATGCTCGGGGCGAAGAGCGCCTGGACGACGATGAGACCGATGCCGGCGGCGACCGGTGAGCTGTAGACCTGCAGAGTATCGGCGACGTCGCTCCAGCGGATCGCGATTCCGACGAGGAGCACGATCACGCCGAGGGCCGCTGCCGCCCACAGCAGACGGCGGACGAGTCGGACGGCGACGCTGAAGGTCTCATCGGCGATCGGGGACAGGCCGGGAATGTCACCGATTCCGCGGACCCGGATGAGGGCCCAGGCCACGGCCGTGAGGAGGAAGAGGACGAGCCGGAGGAATCCGAACGGCGTCACCGCGGCCTGTCCGACCAGGGTCGCCAGCACCAGGAGTGGACCCGCGTAGGCTACGACGTAGGTGCCCAGAGCTGTTCCCATGAGCGCCCACCATCCGCCGAGGTCGTCCTCGCTCTCGGTCGGACTGTCCGCTGCCGTGCCACCGACCACACGTTTGGCGCCGGCCGCCACCAGGAACCACAGGCCGACAGTCACGAGACTCGGTGCGAGTGAGAAGTCGAAACCGAGGGTCGAGACACTCAGCCCTGACACCGTCGCCCACAGTGCGAATGCCCATTCGGGAATCGCCGAATAGGGCAGCTGTGAGCCGAGCCCGATGATCCAGAAGACGGTGGCGATGACGAATCCTGCGGGGACGACGATGAGATCGATCTTCGCGACTTCCATGAGGACCGCGAGGATCGTGCGCCGGTAGGGCTGAGGGTGTGGAGAAGTGTGCATCAGGACCATTTTCGCCTAACCCGTCTCGGCTTCCCGGTATTGACCACGCGATTCCCTGTTCCGGGAAGTACAATTGCGCCAGGACAGGCTTGTACACGCAAAGGATGACCCCACGATGAGCAACGGGAACGATCACCCCAATTTCCCGCCACCACCCAGCGAGCCTCCGGAGACCGGCGGACCGAAGCCTGAGTCGGAGCCGCCGACGGCCGAGGATCGTCCGGATTCGACCTCCGGCGACACCCCTTCAGCCTCCGATGGTCCGGCTCAGTCCGGCAGCGCTGCCTCAGTGCCCGATGACCAGGCACCTCCACTGGGATCCCCGACCGACGATTTGCCGTCACGTCCCACGGTCGCCCCTGCCTCTCCACAACAGAACCAGCCACCGCAGTATTCGGCTCCCGGAGCCCAGAACGATGAGTCATTCGGCCCCGGTCCGCAGGGCGGAGCGAAGGGCCCGGGCGGCCCACAGGCAGGCCCCTACCCCGGTGCCCCGTCTCCCGGTGGCCAGGCTCAGAATGGACAGGCCCCGAACAACCAGTACCAGAACCCGCAGCAGCCGAACGGGGGTTACCCCGGCGCCCAGCCGCAGGACGGCCAACAGCCAGGTGGCCAACAGCCGGGTGGCCAACAGCCGGGTGGCCAGTACTCGAATGCGGCTTATCCGGGAGCGCAGAATCAGCCCCCGTATCCCGGTGCCCAGAACCAGCCGGGCCAGTACAACTCCGCCCAGAACCAGTCCGGGCAGTACCAGACGGGGTCTGGCCCGAATGCCCCACAGACAGGATCCGGCCCGTCCCAGGGGATACCGCAGCCGGCTCCGGCCCCGGGCTTCGCCGGCGGGCAGAGCACTGCCACCCGGGCCGAGAATCGCCCCGACAAGAAGAAGGGCAAGATGCCCCTCTTCATCACTCTCGGCGCGGTCGCACTCGTCATCATCCTCGTCCTCGTCGGGTTCTTCGTCATCGGCAGCGTGAACAAGAACAAGTACGGACCCGACAAAGTCGCCGAAGACTACGTCGAAGCCCTGAACAAGGGTGACTTCGCCGCCGCGGAGAAGATCGCACCGTCCGCACGCCCGGAAGGGACGAACCTCGACCTGCTGCAGAAGGAATTCACCGATTCCTCCTCGGCGAAGATCGAGAAGGCCAAGGTCGAATCGTCGAAGACGGACGGAGACAAGGGAACCGTCGTCGTCTCCTACGAGCTCGACGGCAGCCCCTACAATGTCGAGCTCTCCGCGACGAAGGACGGCAAGCAGGACCTGTTCTTCGACAAGTGGACGATGAAGGGCCCCGACCTCAACGTCATCTCGCTCGATATTCCCGCCGCCGACGGTCTTTCCGTCAACGGCGAGGACTACAAAGCGAAGTCGGGCACCACCTCGTTCGCCGTCTACCCCGGCAGCTACGACTTCACGATCCCGAAGAGCAAGTGGATCTCAGAGGCATCCGATACGGCCAACGTGAACTTCCCGAAGGCCTTCGCTCCCGGTGGACAGCCGAACAAGGGGCAGGTGTCCCCCACCACCCTCAACCTCAACCTGGCCCCGACCGGCGCCTTCGAAAAGGAAGTTCAGAAACAGGTCGAGAAGGAGCTCGAGAAGTGCTTCGACAACAAGAGCATCGAGCCGAAGTGCGACTTCATCAAGTACGACCCGACCGAGATTCCCGTCGGCGGTTCGGACAAGAAGCTCGATGATCTGGCGAAGAAGAACACCGCCGAGTGGGACATGAAGGAGATGCCCGAGGTGAAGGCCAGCTTCGGCACCGGAGACACGAGCACCGGCTCGTTCTATACCGACAAGCCCGGCAAGTTCAACTTCTCCGTCGACGGCAAGAGGTCCGGATCCTCGTACTTCTCCAACGGAAACTCCCTGTCGGTGTCGGGAAGCGTGAAGATCGACGGAGACAAGCTCTCGGTCGAGTTCTTCGACTTCTGATCCCCGAGTCCGCGCTCAGCCCACCGCCGACCGTGTCGGCTGTGCGAGTCCGGCCGCGGCCTCGAACCAGGCGCCGGCGGCCATGACGAGGTCGTCGGCGAACCGCCGTCCGGCGATCTGCACGCCGATGGTCCGACCGTCATCCATGTATCCGGCCAGCACCGTTGCCGCCGGCTGTTCGGACATGTTGAACGGCATGGTGAACCCGATATGGCCCATCGGTTCGTGCACCTGCGGGTACGGCATGGGCTGCTCGGCCGGGAATGCCGCATCCGGAGCCGTCGGCGAAATCACCAGGTCGAATTCGGCTGTGGCGGTGATCGTCCGACGCCGGATCTCCTGGACATTGTGATAGCAGCGCATCAGCTCGACTCCACTGGTATCGGCTCCGTCCTGCGCCCACTGTCGGATATAGGGCAGGATGAGCGTCTGTTCGTCGACGGACAGCGCCTTGAGGTCGACCCACGATCGCACCCGCCAGAATAGGTCCATGTCATGGAGCAGATCATCGTCGATGAACGGATCGAGCGTGATGATTTCGGCTCCGGCCGCGGAGAACCTCTCGGCCGCCTCGGTGACGGCAGAACGCACCTGCGCAACGGCGGCGACCCCGCACCCGGCGTCGAGCTGGACACCGATGCGCAGTCCCTGCGGATCGAACGTCGCAGTCGGCTCCCTGCCCGGCAGAGATTGCGCGTCATCGGCGGCCAACCGCGGCAGCCGCGAATAGTCGCGATCGTCCGGGGCGGAGATGATGTCCATGGCGGCCTTGACATCGGCCATCGTCCGCGCGAGGGGTCCTGCACACCTGCCCAGGTAGGGGGCATCGAGCGGGACTCGACCGAAGCTGGGTTTGAGTCCGGCCAGTCCGAGCCAGGTGCACGGCAGGCGGATGGACCCGCCGATGTCGGAGCCGATGTGGATGGGTCCGTATCCGGCCGCCGCTGCGGCTCCGGCGCCGGCGCTCGACCCGCCGGTCGTCAGTCTCGGGTCAAGGGGCGAGCGGGTGATTCCGTGCAGAGAGGACACACCTGAGGAGAGCATTCCCCAGTCGGGCATCGTCGTCGATCCGACGATGACGGCGCCGGCTTCTTCGAGACGCTGGGTGATCGGGGCGTCGTCGTCGGCCACCGGCATCTCCACCCAGGCGTGTCCGCTGGGCAACGGGACGCCGCGGCGAGCGATGTTCTCCTTGATCGTCACGGGCACCCCGTCGAGGTCGCTCAGCGGGCGGCCCTCACGCCAGCGGGCGGCGCTGGCCGCGGCTGAGTTCCGGGAGCGGTCGTCGTCGCGGTGGAACAGCGCATTGATGGTCGGTTCGCAGTCGTTCATGCGGTCGACGACCGCGGAGTGCACCTCGAGCGGGTCGAAGTCTCCGCCGGCGAAACCGGCCGCCAGTTCGGCCGCACTGTGGTCGGCAAGCGTTGTGTTCACGTGCTGCCCTTTCTCTCGATGGTTCGTCGCTGCTCGCAGACGCCGGCCGCGCTATCCGGCCGCGAGCGCCTCGGCAAGGCTCGGGGTGGCGGCGATGAGGCTCCGTGTGTACTCCTCCTGCGGGTTCGCGTAGATGTCCTCCGTGGCCCCCGATTCGACGATCTGCCCGGCCTTCATGACGATGACGTCGGAGCACAGGTGTTTGACGACGCCGAGGTCGTGGGAGACGAAGAGGAGGGTCAGCGCGTACTCGTCGACGAGGTCGGTGAGCAGGTTGAGCACCTGCGCACGCACCGAGACGTCGAGGGCGGAGACCGGTTCGTCGGCGACGAGGATCTGCGGTTTGGTCACCAGTGCCCGAGCGATCGAGATGCGCTGTCTCTGCCCGCCCGAGAACTGGTGCGGGTACCGACGCAGAGAGTCCGCATCGAGGTCGACGGCGGTGATCATCTCCACGACCCGCGCGTCCCGTTCGTCCTTGTCGATACCCGCGGCGATGAGCGGTTCGGCGACGATATCGGCGATGCGCATCCGCGGATCGAGCGAAGCGAATGGGTCCTGGAACACGATCTGCAGGCGCTCGCGCAAGCGACGCAGAGCCTGAGAGCTCGCGGCTTCGACGCGGATGTCGCCGACGCGCACATGGCCGGTGGTCGGTCGGTCGAGACCGGAGAGGATGTTCAGCAGCGTCGATTTCCCCGAGCCCGACTCCCCCACGATGCCCAGCCGAGCTCCGGTCGAGACGGCGAAATCGATTCCGCCCAGAGCGGTGACGTCCGATCGTCTGCGGCCGAAGAGACCGCGTCCGCGGAAGACCCGGGTGACGTCCGAGACGTCGATGAGCGGCGCCGATTCCCGCACCGAGGCGGTCCCATCGTCGTCCGTCACCGAGGCGGTCCCGGCCACGGAATCCCCCGGCTCCACCAGCTCTGCCGACGACGCTGCCTTGTCGAGCCGCGGACCCGAGTAGGCGAGCGCGGTCTTGAGCGTGAAGAGCCGACCGCGCTCGTCAGTGGCGTCGAGGTCCGAGGATGCCAGGAGCCCTCGCGTGTATTCGTGCTGAGGTGCGGTGAAGATCTCGTCGACGCTGCCGGTCTCGACGATGCGGCCGCGGTACATGACGATGACTCGATCACAGATTCCGGCGACGACGGCGAGGTCGTGAGTGATGAACAGCAGCCCCGCCTCGACGTCCGAGACCCTTTCGGCGATGAGGTCGAGCATCCGCTTCTGCACCGTGACGTCGAGGGCGGTGGTGGGTTCGTCACAGATGAGCAGCCGCGGCGAATTCGCCAGGGCGATCGCGAGCATGACGCGTTGCCGCTGCCCGCCCGACATCTGGTGCGGGTAGGCGAACCGGGCACTGTCCGGGTCGGGCATGTGGACGTCGCGGAGCAGATCGCGCACACGAGTCGGGATCTGAGCTCGGGGCACCTTGCCGTGGATGCGCAGCACTTCGGCGATCTGGTCGCCGATGCGCATGAGCGGGTTGAGTGCGCTCATGGGCTCTTGGAACACCATGGACACGATGTCCGACCGCATCCCGGCCAGGGTCGTCTCCTTCGCGTCGAGCAGGTTCCCGGAGTGCCCCTGCAGGTGCACCCGCCCCCGGGTGTGCAGCTCTTCGGGCAGCAGTCCCATCACGGACTGGGCGGTCAGCGACTTGCCCGAGCCGGATTCGCCGATGAGTCCGACCCGCTCCCCCGAAGCCAAGCTGAGGCTGACGTCATGGAGCACCGGCGTTTGTGTTCCGGCAGGGGTGATGGTGAGGTCGCGGACCTCGAGCAGATTCTCAGGCACCTCGAGCCTCCATCTTCGGATCGAAACGGTCGCGCAGACCGTCGCCCAAGAGGTTGAAGCCGAGGACGGCGAGCGCAATGAACACGCCCGGCCACAGCGCGAGTTCGGGGTGAGTGGACAGGTACTGCTGGGACTCCTGCAGCATCCGGCCCCACGACGGCGTCGGGGCCTGGGTGCCGAGTCCGAGGAAGGACAGCCCCGCCTCGGCGAGGACCGAGATCGCGAACGCCACTGATGCTTGGACGATGACCATTCCGGCGATGTTCGGCAGCACATGGACGGCGGCGATGGCCGGGATCCGACGGTTCGACGCTCGTGCGGCGCGCACGTATTCGGTGCCCAGGACCTGCAGCGTCCCCGACCTCGCGACTCGAGCGAACCCGGGGATCGCGGCGATGCCGACGGCGACCATCGCCGGGCCCGTCCCCGGCGAGTAGACGGCGGCGAAGATGATCGCCAGCAGCAGGGCCGGGAAGGCCAGCAGGATGTCGTTGGCGCGCATGATCACCGAGTCGATCCAGATTCCCCACGGCTGCTTCGCGAAGAGGGCGGAGATGATTCCGATCGGGGTGCCGATGAGCAGGGCGATGCCGACGGCGACGACGCCGACGAGCAGCGTGATCCGCGCCCCGACCATCACCCAGGTCAGCGTGTCCCGGCCGAAGGTGTCGGTGCCGAACGGATGGGCGAGGCTGCCGTTCTGCAGCCGGGCCGCGGGGTCGATCGCGTTCGCATCGTACGGGGTCCACACGAAGGAGACGAGGGCGAGTGCGACGATGAGCACGACCAGGCCCGCACCGATGACCATCGATGCGTTCACCCGCCGCCCGCTCTTGCGGGACCGGGCGGAGCCGCCGTTCGCCGAGGCGGTCGCGGCGGCCGGGTTGAGATCGACGGGATCGGCATGGTCGCGGGGACTCTGAGCACCGGTCGGTTTCATGCGGCGTTCCTGATCCGGGGGTCGACGATGGGCACGAGGATGTCGACGATGAGGTTGATGATGAGCACGAGCAGGACGAGGACCATGACGATGCCCTGGACCGCCACAAGGTCGCGGTTGGCCACGGCGCGGACGAGTTCGGATCCGATTCCGGGCAGCACGAAGATCTGTTCAATGATCACGGCCCCGACCAGCAGGGTCGCCAGCTGGACTCCGGCGACGGTGATGACGGGGATCGCCGCATTGCGCAGCCCGTGGACGAACAGTGCCTTCGTCCGGGTCAGTCCCTTCGCACGGGCAGTGCGGATATAGTCCTCCCGCATCACGTCGAGGACAGCCGAGCGAACATAGCGGGTGAGGATCGCCGCCTGTACGAGCGCCAGCGACACGACCGGCAGGACCAGACGAAGGAGGAAGCCGCCGAGGCCCTCGATCGGAGCCATCCACCCTTGGGACGGGAACCACCCGAGGGTCAGCGAGAAGACGATGACGAGGATGATCGCGGCCAGAAAGTTCGGGATCGCGATGCCGACCTGGCTGAGGCCTGAGATCGTCACACCGATCCAGTTGCGCTGTTCGAGAGCGGCGAAGGTGCCCAATGGCACTGCGATGACGATGGACACGGCGATGGCGGCGATGACGAGGATCGCGGTCACCTGGACGCTGCCCACGATGACGGGGGTGATCTCGGCACCGGTGACGTACGAGGTGCCGAAGTCTCCGCTGAGCATTCCGCCCATCCAGTCGAAATACCGGATGAGCGGTGGCCGGTCGAGCCCGTACTGTGTTTCCAGCGCCGCCACCGCGTCCGGGGTGGCGTTCGTTCCCAGCGCCACCTGTGCCGCGTTGCCGGGCAGCAGACTCATCAGGGCGAAGACCGCCACCGAGGCGACGAGGAGGGACAGTGCGAACTGGACCGCACGGTTGATGGCGTAGGTGAGCATCGACGTGTGCGGTCAGGCCCAGCTGAGGTCGGCGATCTTGAACGCGTCGGAGACGCGGTTGGCGGGTATTCCCTCGACGCCGGACTTGGCGATGACGAGGTTCGGGAACAGGAACAGGAAGTCCGAGGCGGCATCCTCGGTGATCGTCCTGGCGATCTCCTTCATCCCCGAGATGTATTCCTCCTCGGTGCCGGTGTCGGCCTTCTCCGCGAGCTTCGTGATCGTCGAATCGTCGTAGCCGATGTAGTAGTCCTTCGAGAACACGGTGAGGATGTCGCGTGGTTCGGCATGGTTGATCACCGACATGTCGTAATCGTGTTCGGTGAACGTCTTGTCCAACCACACGGCCGGGAATTCCTGAGTCTCGATCTTCGCCTTCAGTCCGACCTCATCGAGCTGGGCGGAGACGATTTCGGAGATCGCTTTCGCGTACGGCAGGTTCGGTACGGTGAAGGCGAACTCCTCACCATTGATCCCGGCCTCGTCGACGAGCTGCTTGGCTTTCTTCGGATCGTACTTCCACTCTCCGGTCAAGTCTTCGTAGTACGGGTCGGTCGGGGGCACCATCGAGCCGATGAGCTCGCCGTAGCCCGCCCACGCCGTGTCGAGGACCGCCTTGCGGTCGATCGCATACATCACGGCTTCACGGGCCTTCTTGTCCTTGAAGATGCCTTCGGCGTTGTTCATCGACAGCACGACTTCGCCGTTCGTGGTGCCGGAGACGATCTGATAGTCGTCGCTTTGGAACTCTCCGGCCAGTTCGGGCGCCTGGAGGTTGGAGACGAGGTCGATCTCTCCTGATTTCAGGGCGTTCGAGGCCGAGACCGCATCCTTGAAGTATTTGAACTGGACCGAGTTCAGGGACGGCTTCTCGCCCCAGTAGTCGTCGCGGGCGGTGAAGTCGATGGACTGTCCGCGCGTGAATTCCTCGATCTCGAAGGGACCGGTGCCGATGGCTTCGTTCGCCAGGTCGTCGGTTCCCTCGGTGTCGAAGACGGCACCGACGAGACTGGTGAGGTTGAACAGCCAGGTGTTCGACGGCCTCTTCAGTTCGATCGTGACGGTGGAATCGTCCGGGGTCTCGATGGACTCGACGATGTCCATCTTCGACTTCAGCGCGTTCTTCCAGTCGTTCTGCACTCGTTCATAGGAGTACTTCACGTCTTCGCTGGTGAAGTCCGCACCATTGGAGAACTTCACACCCTCCTGGAGTTCGAAGGTGTAGGTTTTGCGGTCATCGGACAGGGACCAGTCCTTGGCCAGGGCAGGCTGGATCTCCCCCTCGCCGTCGAGGCGGACGAGCGATTCGTAGACGTTCTCCATCAGCGCTTCGGGAATCGCGACCCCCGAGGTGGAGGTGAAGTCGAGGTTGACCGGTTCGGCGGTGAAGGCGATCGTCATCGAGTCCTTCTGCTGCGCATCGCCTCCGCTGTCGGACGCGCCGGCCGAACAGCCTGTGATCAGCAGGCTCGTGGCGGCCGCTGCCGCCACCCATGTCATGATGCGCGGAGTCTTCATTGTTCTCCTCGATTTCGCCGACCACGAAGAGGGTCGTTCGCCAACATTCGAGCACCGTCAGTGTATCCGATTTTCTCAGCTGGTGAGGCAGTTGCGTTCAGATGCCGGGCATCGTGGGTGAGTGATTCAGAGATTCGGCTCGTCGGCGAGAATCCCGGCCAGTGCGTCGAAGGCGAACCGGCGGTGGGAACGTGAGTTCTTCTCCTCAGCACTCATCTCGGCGGCACTGAGCTCAGAGCCTTCGGGGACGAAGATCGGGTCGTAGCCGAAGCCGTTCTCACCCTTGGGCTCGGTGGCCAGCCGTCCGGGCATGACTCCCTCGGCGGTGAACTCGCGACCGTCGGCGGTCACAGCGGCGGCCGCGCAGCGGAACTGCGCTGCGCGGTGTTCGGCTGCGATATCACCCAGCTGGGCGAGCAGGAGTTCGAGGTTCGCGCGGTCGTCGCCGTGTCGGCCGGCCCAGCGAGCGGAGAAGATCCCCGGTGCGCCGCCGAGCACGTCGACGCTGATTCCCGAGTCGTCGGCGATGGCGGTGTGTCCGGTCGCGGCGGCCGCGGCACGCGCCTTGATGAGCGCGTTCTCCGTGAACGTGACGCCGGTTTCAGCGACATCGCCGAGCCCCGCCTCGGCGGCGGTGAGCACCTGGGTATCGGTGCCGAGGACGGGCCCGAGGATGGTCAGCAGCTCTCGCTTCTTGCCCTCATTGTGAGTGGCGATCACGAACGTCGTCATCCGGCGAGCACGTCGGACTGGATGCGGGTGAGTTCGGTGCACCCGTGGCCGGCGAGGTCGAGCAGTTTGCCGAGTTCGTCGCGGTCGAACGGTGCTCCCTCGGCCGTGCCTTGGACTTCGATGAACTTTCCGGACCCGGTCATGACCACATTCATATCCGTTTCGGCTCGCGAGTCCTCGACGTACGGCAGGTCGAGGAGGGGCTGTCCGTCGATGATGCCGACGCTCACGGCCGCCACCGAGTCGATGAGCGGCTGGTGGGCAGCAGGGATGAGCCCGGTCGATCGCCCCTTGTCGATGGCCTTCGCCAGCGCGACGTAGGCGCCGGTGATCGAGGCGGTGCGGGTGCCGCCGTCGGCCTGGAGGACGTCGCAGTCGAGAACGAGGGTGTTCTCCCCGAGCTTGTCCATGTCGATGACCGCCCGCAGGCTGCGGCCGATGAGGCGGGAGATCTCGTGAGTGCGTCCGCCCTGCTTGCCCTTGACCGACTCGCGGGTGCTGCGCGAGTCGGTGGCTCGCGGGAGCATGGCGTATTCGGCGGTGACCCAGCCGCGTCCCTGGCCCTTGAGCCACCGCGGCACGCCTTCGGTCAGCGAGGCTGCGCAGAGGACGCGGGTGTTGCCGAACTCCACGAGCGCGGACCCTTCGGCGGTGTTGATCCAGTCCGGGGTGATCCGGACGTCACGGAGTTCGTCTGCTGCACGGCCGTCTGCTCGCACTGTCTGCCTCTTTCGTCTCGATGGTGGTGTCTGCTGGTCGTCGCCGAGTCACACGGTCCAGGTGGCTCCGGGCTTCGCCAGCTCGATGGGTCCACGGTACTCCCCGGCCGCCTCACCGCGCACGATGGAGCAGTCGGTCCAGGCCGGGATGTGGGTGAGCACGAGCGCGGATGCCTCGGCGTACTGCGCCACACGTCCGGCGCGCTTGCCTGTGAGGTGGATTCCGCGTGCCGTGTCGCGGTCTTCCTGAAAAGCGGCTTCGCAGAGGAAGAGGTCCGCGCCCTTGGCCGCCTCGACGAGGTTCTCGCACTCATCGCTGTCACCGGAATACGTGATGACTTTGCCGGCTGCGTCCGTGATCCGCAGGGCGTAGGCCTCGACGGGGTGGTCGACGAGGAAGGATTCGATCGTCAGCGATCCGATCTGATGCCGACTGCCGTGGTCGATGTCGGTGAACTCGAAGGCGTGGTCGAAGTCCGAATCGTCTCCCCCGTTGGCGACCGGGGACTTGCCGGGATCCGTGTAATAGGCCCGAAAGAGGCGCTCCTTCGCGCCGGCCGGAGCGAACACCGGGGTGCGGGTGCGGATCGTTCCGGTGTCGGAGATGTCGCCGTTGAAGTACTTCGGGTCGAAGCAGTGTTTGACGTAGAGGCCGGTCATGTCCATGCAGTGATCCGGGTGGAGGTGGCTGAGCACGATGCCGGAGAGACGATCGGTGTCGATCGTCTCCTGCAGAGGGCTGAGCGCACCGGACCCGAGGTCGAGGATGATGCGAGTGGGTGTGTCCTCATCCGTCTCGATGAGGTAGCAGCTGGCGAGAGCGCCGCGCCCTGGGAAGGAACCTGCGGTGCCGATAGCGGTGAGTCTCATATCTCGTCATCCCCTTGCCTCTGGTCGAGCAAGGTCGTTGTCAATCGGTCCTGAATCCACGTCAGGAAGTCGTACAGGGTCAGGGTGAGGTCTTCGGACTCGGAGAGGTCCTCGCGGTGGGCGTACTTCTCCTCCTGTGCCTCCTCGGTGTCGATCTCGAGGCGCACGGCGAGGACGAGTCGCAGATCGTTGAGTCCCTTCATCCAGGCGAGCACCTCGTCGCGGGTCAGGGCGATGTCGTTGCCCTTGCTCAGTCCCAGCAGCACGATGCGCACATTGTGTGCCTTGGCCTGTTTGAGGTCGAACTCGGTGAGGCGGCGGAACTCCGCCGAACGCTCCTCGTCGTCGGGGTCGACGTCGGGCAGCAGTCGCAGCAGCGCCGGATCCTCCGGACGCGGCCGGTCGACGAGTCCGAGCCGGGCTTCCCAGTTCTCCGAGTCCGGACGGTCGTCATCGCCGTCACCGTCTTCGGCCAGCAGGGCCGCGAGATCGGTGAACACGGTGAGCATGAGCGAGCGTTCGTTGTCCTGCAGGGTGAGGACGACGTCGTCCCCTCGTGCGTCGATAGCGGCCATGTGTCAGTCGGATCCTGAATCGGGTTGGCACGCGGCCCACAGGCCGTACTCGTGCATCGCTTGGGTGTCTCGTTCCATGGCTTCACGACCTCCCGTGGCAACCACGGAGCGGCCGTTCTCATGGACTTCGAGCATGAGCGAGTGGGCTTTCTCCTCGGAGTAGCCGAAGTAGGTCTGGAACACGAAACTGACATAGCTCATGAGGTTGACCGGGTCGTTGAAGACCACGGTCCTCCAGGGCTTGGCCAGGTCCTCGGCGGGTCGGACATCGACCTCCGGCTCCAGGACTGGTGTCGTTGGATTGCTCACGTTTCCACCATACGGCAGAACACTGACACTGTCGTGACGTAAGATCGCGCCTATGAGTGATCTCACACGGACCGATTCGACGGCTTTCTTCACGGATCAGTACGAATTGACGATGGTGCAGGCGGCCCTGGAATCCGGTGCCGCCCACCGCAAGAGCCTCTTCGAGGTCTTCGGCCGCAGTCTTCCCGCAGGTCGCCGCTACGGTGTCGTCGCCGGTACCGGCCGGATCCTCGAGATGATCCGCGACTTCCGCTTCGATGATGCCGAACTCTCGTTCCTCAGCAGGGAGAACATCGTCGACTCGCGCACCATCGACTGGTTGGCGGACTATCGGTTCTCCGGCAATATCCGCGGCTATGCCGAAGGGGAGATCTATTTCCCCGGCTCACCGCTGCTCACGATCGAATCGACATTCGCCGAGGGTGTCATCCTCGAGACGCTCATCCTGTCGGCGATGAACTATGACTGTGCAGTCGCCTCGGCGGCGTCCCGCATGGCTCAGGCGGCCGGCGATCGACCCTGCGCGGAGATGGGCGGGCGACGGACGAACGAGCATGCGGCCGTGGCTGCGGCTCGAGCCGCTGTCATCGGCGGTTTCGCCTCGACGTCGAACCTGGCCGCCGGCCTCCAGTACGGACTGCGCACGATCGGCACCTCGGCCCACTCGTTCACGCTCCTCCACGATTCCGAGCGAGAGGCCTTCGCCGCCCAGCTGAAGTCGCTGGGCACCGAGACGACTCTGCTCTTGGACACCTATGACGTCGAGGAGGCGCTGGCCACGGCGATCGAACTGGCCGGGCCGAACCTCGGCGGCGTGCGCATCGATTCGGGCGACCTCATCGAACAGGCCAGCGAGGTTCGTGAGAGCCTGGACCGTCTCGGTGCCCGCGACACGACGATCACCGTCACGAGCGATCTCGACGAGTACGCGATCGCTGCGCTGGCCGCCTCCCCCGTCGACTCATACGGTGTCGGCACACGAGTCGTCACCGGTTCAGGTGCCCCGGCCGCCGGGCTGGTGTACAAGCTCGTGGCCCGCGCCGATGAGGCAGGCGAGTGGACCTCGGTGGCCAAACACTCCTCCGGCAAGCCCTCACGCGGAGGACACAAAGAGGCGCTGCGCCTCATCGACGGTCCGATCGCGGTCGAGGAGGCCGTCGGCATTCCGAGCCTGCCCGATGACCTCGGTGACGGTCGTCGGCTCAGCGTCGATCTCGTCGTCGACGGTGAGGTCGATGAATCGTTCACCGGTGCGGCAGGCGTGAAGAAGGCCTGCGCCCGACATGATGAGTCGTTGGCGGAGCTGCCGCGTTCGGCCAGGCGCCTGCAGGACGGCGAGCCCGCCATCCCCACCGTGTTCTATTCAGCCTGATCCGGGCCCGGACCACCGCGAATCGATGAAGCCGCCGAGGCAGACGCACTGTCTGCCTCGGCGGCTTCGTCGGTCTCATCCCGACAGGGCTTCCCCTGCCGGCAGCCGGTGTCATTTCTTGCCGATGAACCAGCCCTGCAGCTTCTTGATCCGAGCTTGGATCTGCTCCCGTGTGGCCTGAGCGACGGCCGGTCCCCCGCATGCCTTGCGCAGCTCGACGTGGACGTTCTGGTGCGGTGTGCCGGTGCGTCTGGACCAGGCACCGACGAGGCTCTGAAGCTGGTTGCGCTCTTCCTTCATCGCGCGGTGCTCGAGTTCGCTCGTCTCCACCTCGGGTGCCGGAGGTGCCGCCGCAGTCTTGCGCTTCGCCTGCCGGGCCTGCTGAGTGCTCAGCAGCTCACGCACCTGATCGGGTTCGAGCAGACCCGGAATGCCGATGAAGTCGAGTTCGTCCTCGGAGCCGATGGCTCCGCCGGTGCCGAATTCGCCGCCATCGTAGAGGACGCGGTCGAACAGCGCCTCGGCACCGAGTGCTTCGAAGGATCCGAGTTGGTCCGACGAGGCGCCTTCGTTCCGATTCGCCTGCTCCATGGCCTGCTCGTCGAAGACGACGACATCGTTCTCGTCCTCGTTCTTCGGGCGATCGAGGGCATGGTCGCGTTCGGTTTCCATCGAGTTCGCCAAGGCCAGCAGCACGGGCACCGAGGGCAGGAACACCGAGGCGGTCTCGCCGCGTTTGCGAGCACGCACGAAGCGGCCGATCGCCTGGGCGAAGAACAGCGGCGTCGACGAGGAGGTCGCGTAGACGCCGACACACAGTCGGGGAACGTCGACGCCTTCGGAGACCATCCGCACGGCGACCATCCATCGGTCGGTGGAGTTCTGGAACTGTTCGATCCGCTCCGAGGCTCCTGCTTCGTCAGAGAGCACCACGGTCGGTTTCTCTCCGGTGATCTCGTGCAGCCGTTTGGCGTAGGCTCGGGCGGCCTCCTGGTCTGTGGCGATGACGAGTCCGCCGGCATCGTGGACGGTGCGCCGGACTTCCGTCAGTCGGATATCGGCGGCCTTGAGGACCGCCGGGATCCAGTCGCCCTTCGGATCGAGTGCCGTGCGCCAGGCCTGCGAGTTGATGTCCTTCGTCGTCTCCTCGCCGAGGACGTGCGACATCTCGTCGCCGGCCTTGGTCCGCCAGCTCATGGCGCCGGCGTAGGCGAGGAAGAGGACGGGGCGGACGACGGAGTCCTTGAGCGCACGACCGTAGCCGTAGGAGTAGTCCGCCACCGAGGTGCGGATGCCGTTCTCGTCGGGAGCGTAGGTGACGAACGGGATCGGTGAGGTGTCCGACCGGAACGGGGTTCCGGTCAGGGACAGTCGGCGGACCGCGGGGCCGAAGGCCTCTCGCACGGCATCGCCCCACGACAGGGCGTCACCTCCGTGGTGGACCTCGTCGAGGATGACCAGGGTGCGGCCGGCGGCCGTCCGGTTGTGGTGGAGAACGGGTTTGGCCGCCACCTGCGCATAGGTCAGAGCCACTCCGTGGTACCCGGGGGCGTGTTTGCCCTGGGAGTTCTTGAAGTGCGGGTCGAGTTTGATGCCCACACGTGCCGCCGAATCTGCCCACTGCACCTTGAGGTGTTCGGTGGGAGCGACGACTGTGACACGGTTGACGACCCGCTGGGCCAGCAGTTCGGCCGCCAGCCGCAGAGCGAAGGTGGTTTTACCTGCTCCTGGGGTCGCGACGGCGAGGAAGTCCTTGGGCTGCTTCTGGAAGTAGAGTTCGAGAGCCTCCGCCTGCCAGGCACGCAGCTTTCCGGCCGTTCCCCACGCTGCGCGCTCGGGGAATGCCGGTGGAAGCTGTTCTGCTGCGGAGGTCCCTGGTGCTGTTGGGAGACGATCCGCGGACATCTACTCCTGCGGTCCTTCGGACATCGTCTCGTAGATCTCTTTGCACTTGGGGCAGATCGGGAACCGCTCGGGGTCGCGCGTGGGGACCCACACCTTCCCGCACAAGGCGATCAGCGGAGTCCCGGTCACCATGGACTCCATGATCTTGTCCTTGGGCGCGTAGTGGCTGAAGCGCTCGTGGTCGCCGGGCTCGACTAGCTGCTCGGACTGCTCGCGCTCGATCGTTGCTGAACCGCCTGAAGCTGGAATGGTCATGGCTCCATTGTAGTTCCCTAGAATGAGTGTCATGGACCAGGCCTACGACGATTCCCTCACAGAACGCTACCGCGAACTCAGCGATGACATCGCCGCGGCGGTCGCCGTGGTCTCTGCCACCCGCGGCAGTGCCCTGCATGCGATCACCGTCGATTCGTTTCTCGACGTGTCGTACGATCCCCCGACGATGGCGGTGAGCGTCTATTCCGGCTCACGGATGATGGAGACCCTGGAGACGAGTTCTCACTTCGCCATCTCGCTGCTCAATTCCGACCAGCGAGACATCTCTGAACGCTTGGGAGCTTCGGGCCAGCCGCTGTACGGGTCGCTCAAAGGCATTGACACCTTTCCCGCCCCGCAGGCCGGGCAGCCGGTACTCACCGAGGCGATCGCCTGGTTCGAACTCGAACTCACCGAGGTGCTCGAGGTCGCCACGCACAACCTCGTCGTCGGCGAGGTGGTCTCCATGGGTGCGGGCACGAATGCGGGAACATCCCGTCCCCTGCTGCGCTGGCGCAAAGGCTACGGGACGATCGGGAAACGCTGAGGGGGCCGAGCGACGGGACATACACCCGCCGGCGAGTCCTTGGCCCTCTGACAGAACTGGAGCTGTTCGGTCCGACTGCGCGCGGCAGATACGACACAGGCCCTGCTCAGCACCATCGTGCTTCGCTTGGAAGCGCAACCGTCCTGGGCAGGGCCTGTCTTGTGGTTCAGTCGATCAGACGACTCCCTGAGCGAGCATCGCTTCGGAGACACGGATGAAGCCTGCGATATTGGCGCCGGCGACGTAGTCTCCGGGCGAACCGAACTCATCGGCAGCGGCGGCGCAGCTGTCGTGGACATCGCCCATGATCTCGGCCAGGCGCGCCTCGGTGAAGTCGAAGTCCCACGAGTCGCGGCTGGCGTTCTGCTGCATTTCGAGCGCACTGGTCGCGACACCGCCGGCGTTTGCGGCCTTGCCGGGGGCGAAGAGGACGCCGGCCTCGGAGAAGATCTTCACGGCTTCCGGCGTGCAGGGCATGTTCGCGCCTTCGGCGAGGGCGATGACTCCGTTCTTGACCAGAGTCGCAGCCGAGTCTCCGTCGAGCTCGTTCTGAGTCGCACATGGCAGTGCGACGTCGACCTCGACGTCCCAGACATTGCCGCCCTCGTGGTAGGTCGCGCGTCCCCCGCGCTGCTCCACGTATTCGGAGATGCGTCCGCGCTCTTCGAACTTGATGCGCTTGACGAGTGCCGTGTCGATGCCATCCGGATCGTGGATGAAGCCGGCCGAGTCGGACATCGTGATGACCGTGCCGCCGAAGGCCGTGACCTTCTCTGCTGCGAACACCGCGACATTTCCGGATCCGGAGATCGAGACTGTGCGACCGTCGATGTTCTTCTTCGCAGCCGCCAGCATGTCCTTGAGGAAGTACACGACGCCGAAGCCAGTGGCTTCGGTGCGGACCATGGAACCGCCGTAGGACAGTCCCTTGCCGGTGAGCACACCTGCCTCGTAGGAGTTCGTCATCCGCTTGTACTGGCCGAAGAGGTAGCCGATCTCCCGACCGCCGACGCCGATGTCGCCTGCGGGCACATCGCGGTATTCACCGATGTGACGGTACAGCTCGGTCATGAACGACTGGCAGAACCGCATGACTTCGCGGTCGCTGCGGCCCTTCGGATCGAAGTCAGATCCGCCTTTGCCGCCGCCGATGGGCAGGCCTGTGATGGCGTTCTTGAAGATCTGCTCGAAGCCGAGGAATTTGACGATGCCGAGGTTCACCGAAGGGTGGAACCGCAGTCCACCCTTGTACGGGCCGAGTGCCGAGTTGAACTGCACACGGAAGGCGCGGTTGATCTGCACGACTCCGGAGTCATCGATCCAGGGGACCCGGAAGATGATCTGGCGTTCGGGCTCGCACAGCCGCTCGAGCGCTGAGAGTTCGAGGTATTCGGGGTGTTTGTCCACGACGGGGCCCAGGGAATAGAGAACTTCCTGTACCGCTTGGTGAAACTCCGACTCTCCAGGATTACGCTGGAGCACCGTGTCGAAGATTGGCTGCAGTGATGGATGTAGACTCATGCGCACAAACCTACCGTGACCCGCATAACAACAATCCGAGCGACCAGATAATGGACAGCGTTGTCCGGTCACTTCAAGTGGGATATAAGTCATCCTCGCAGTTCCAGGGCCATTGAACAGGAAAGAATGGAAACAAGTCACATGGACATCTCGGAGATCTGGCCGCCGTTCGCACTTCATCTGCGATCAGATGGTATGGAGCTCTCGCCCGTACAAGAGGCCGATATTCCGGAGCTCGCACAGATCGCGCGAGGCGGAGTGAGACGCGATGGAATCGAAGCCTTCCCCTATTGCTACCTGGCGGGGGCGCAGCAACCCCGCGCGAGGTTGCTGGGCCCCCGCCAGGTAGCAATAAGCACGGACAACACACCCCATCGTGCACACAGACAACACACCCACCCATAAATGAAAACACACCATGAATAAAGAAGAGGCCCTGCCCCTGACCCGAAGATCAGAAGCAGAGCCTCCCTCAAAAAATATTGCGGCAGTCACTTACTCTCCCACAACCACCAAGTTGCAGTACCATCAGCGCGAATGGGCTTAGCTACCGGGATCGGAACGGTTAACCGGGCGTTTCCCCACCACTATCACCACCGCAAAACCACACAGACCACCACCACAACCCACAAGAGTTGTCAGCGGTAGTGGTCCAAGAACCGCACAGCGAACGCGAACACCAAAACTTATGCAACATGCACACCCCACGGGTGTGAACTTCGAGCCATCCTAGAAAAGCAAAACATCTTTTCGCACACACC
>NZ_JAJB01000046.1:0-132130 GCF_000583215.1 Brevibacterium sp. VCM10 | reverse complement strand
CCGAATGCCGCTTCCCTACAGCGTGCCTGAGGGCGTGTCCGCCGAGGTGGCTGCGGCGATGCCGCTGCAGGGCCTGACGGCGCAGTACCTGGCGACGAGCTCGCACGAGATCAAACCGGGGCAGACAGCGCTCGTCCACGCCGGTGCCGGTGGCGTGGGTCTGTTGCTCACACAGATCATCAAGCACTTGGGTGGCAATGTCATCTCGATTGTGAGCACCGAGGAGAAGGCAGAGCTGGCCCGGAAGGCCGGAGCCGATGATGTGTTCCTCTACGGTGAGGGCGTCGACATCACGGCGAAGGTCAAGGAGCTCACCGACGGCGAAGGTGTCGATGTCGCGTATGACGGTGTCGGTAAAGACACCTTCGATGCGTCTCTGGCGTCGATCAAGCCGCTGGGTTCGATGGTGCTCTTCGGTGGAGCGTCGGGTCAGGTGCCGCCGTCCGACATTCAGCGCTTGAACTCCTCAGGCGGAATCTTCTTGTCCCGTCCGTCCCTGGCGTGGCTCGTCCGTAATTCGGAGGAGCTGGCGAAGCGTTCGGCGATGCTCTTCAACGGCATCGAACACGGCTGGCTCAACTTCCGCGTCGGCGCAACTTTCTCGCTGGCAGAGGCCG
This sequence comes from Brevibacterium sp. VCM10, assembly GCF_000583215.1. NCBI lineage: Bacteria > Bacillati > Actinomycetota > Actinomycetes > Micrococcales > Brevibacteriaceae > Brevibacterium > Brevibacterium sp. VCM10. Next base: position 131,513 of record NZ_JAJB01000046.1, on the reverse strand, counting down.
CCGATGCGCATCGTGCGCTTGAGGGCCGCGAGACTACTGGCAAAGTTGTGTTGACTGCCTGACTGCGACGTTCCCCGGCAAGGAGGGCAAGTCTTCACCTTCAAAAGACTTGCCCTCCTTCGAATTCGAAACGGACCATCTGGGCGCCGGCGCCATCCGATTGGCACCCCAGCACAGAGAAGCAGACTCGGTAACACTCGAGATATCACCCGAGGCGATCTAGCCGCCAGCAAGACTCAACACATTGCGGACAATCAGAATCACGAATTTCTCCACCAGATCCGATTACTCTGACTACCGGACACAGCATCCCCTGCAACCCACCTCGAGTCAGGCACTATTCAATCTCGCGAAGCTGTAACTTGCGCTCAACCTCGTCAAGCATCGCCTCCTGGCTCCGACGGTTTCGAACGTCGTCTTTCCTCAAGCTCCGCCCTTCACTAAGTGGACCCTCAAACACCTTCTGGGCGAGATCAACAGCTTCTTCTATCGCACGCTCTAACTGATCAGATAATCGATCACTTTCAACTTCGAGCTTTAGGCGATCAAGCACTTTCCGCTGCCCTCCCGAAAGCTTCTCTACGGAAGACTCAAATATAGTAAGTAGGCTGTTGTTCATCATTAACGAAGCCGCCATCGCAATATGGTATTTTGCAGCTCGGAGTGTCGACAGCTCAAGATTCCTACCGAAATATCGATCTACACGATAGATAATCCACGCTGCATAATAGTAGATTGGAATTGGGAGAGAGTCCCAGACAAAGGAATCTTGTCGCTCAAGATCCTTCGGCGCCGCGATCGCCCTAGAAGACTCACCAAAAATAGTAGAGGCCACCGCACGATTTAGCTCGGTGGTTGTAACAATCCTAGTCCGAGCGAACTCTATAGGATTTCCTCTATTCTGCCGCGCATAGCGTAGACCCTGACTGCCAGACTCCTCAAAAAACTCTTCCACGTCTTTCGCAGCCTGTGAGCTCGACTGAATATCAGATGCGTCGATCGCCGTCTGAAGATTTGTCGCAACAGTTATAGCAGTCTTGACATCAGAATCAGTAGAACTCACTATTTTAACAGGAACCCACACCTGCTCCAACAACTTCGGGTCATTCCTCACTTCTTCGGTCTCGGACCACCGTATTATTTGGTGGCTAGTCTGTCCACCATTTACGATCTGATATCCAGAAATTCGAAACCTATCGCCCATTGTCGACAGCCCTGTAGCCATAACTGTAAGACCGTTATTCAAGAATGGGAATTGGTCCCTCCGGTCCGACTGAAGGGTCCCCATAATTTTTCTGTTGACAGGGTTGTTCGCTCCTAAGTCCAGCCGCACGTTGTCATCGAAAATCCCAGGGCGCACTTCTCCATTTTCGCCCTTTAGAAGCTTTAGAACCTCTGCGGCGTTCAATAACCCTATATACGCCTCTTCGACGTTCTCCGTTGCTGGAATCGTTTGATGCTTTTCAAATAGGAAAGGGACATTTTGTGGACCGTACCTTTCTTTTTGCTTGGCCGCCAGCTCCTCGCGCCCATGCATTCGCAGCTCGAGGTCGTCAGGGAAAACTCCTATTTCGCGGATGCGCCTTAATGCTTCAGTCACCTGCAATTCTCTTTGCGCTGATTTTCCATCGTGCGCGCTCGTTGTGACATAATAAAGTTCACACGGGATTCGTGTGTGCTGAAACTTGTCCAAACTTTCGGCGATCCGCTCAATCAGGTCCGCAAGATCGACGAGGCGAGGCGGGAGATTTACACTTTCAGGCTTCATTGCGTATTTCGTAACGGACTCAACCCCGTGCAGAAATTTTGAAATGAGTTTAGTATCATACCCCTCGCTAGTTTTAGCCTGTATGAAAATTATCCTAGCGGAGTTAGCTCCATGATCCGCAATCAATTCGTCAATTTCTTCAGGCTCAAACACTACACTACCGTTAACTATCACGGCCGCAATATCTATGCCTTCATCATTCCCTCCTCCCAGCACAGATGCTTCAATGGAATCCGGGTTGTCATGGAGGTACTGATGCAGGTAGACAGAAGCCACATATTTCTCGAATAGCTCTGACTCTTTTCCAATAAATCCAAAATCAGTAGCAAATTTTTGTACTCTTTTGCCTGTAAGCGCGTGCATATTTACCTTCAATCTACTTTGAGTTTCCGATTTCGGATATCTGAGATGATACTATGTTTTCTCTAGCTCCAAGAATGGGGCGAGGCCTTTTGTGGTTCGGTCTTTAAAGAAGCTTGCTACGTTCTCCCGAAGAGGTCACCAATAAAGTATCCCTCGCACGTGTTGCGGCAACATACAGCAACGACCGCTCCCGCAGGTTGAAGTCAGCAGAATATTCCTCCGGCTGGAATCGGCCGTTCAACTTCGACGGTATGTCTTCACTTCCAGCATGCATGATGACGACATTGCGGAACTCAGTACCCTTGGCCCGATGCATGGTCATGACAACTGGTAGACCTTCTTTGATGAGGCCCTTACCGACGGATTGCACGCTGACGCCGTAATCGCCTAACCTTCGCGCGGCCTTGCCAGGATCACTACGGACAAGCACCGCAATCTGTTCAGGGTTCAGCGTGGCATCGTCTCCGCATTCTTTGAGCCACTTACGGAGCACATCGGCAACAAAATCAAGCTCCTCGTCTAGAGTGCCAAAGCCTCTGACCTCCGGTGCGACGCCGGTGCGAAGCGACCGATAACCGGCCACTGACTCTGCCGAGTCCTCGAGATCCGTGAACGAACCTCCTGACAGAATGTTCAAGCCGAATGCGAGGTTCTGCTCGGTGGTGCGATAGTTGAGCGTCAACCGGCGCGAGCGACCGACGATATTGATCCCGAATCGGGACAACACCACCTTGTTCCCGTAGATACGCTGATGCGAGTCCTCACCGATGAACATGTCATCGCGACCGGGTCTGGCAAGAGCCCGCAAAAACATCCAATGACCGGAATTGAGGTCTTGCCCCTCGTCCACGAGAAGATGATCCACCGGATAGGCCGCTCGCCGTTCAGCTTCGGACGACGTCGGCATATCCACAGCTTTCGCCCGGGACTCGACGATCAGCGCGGCCAAGTGGTTGACTTCCACATAGCTCAGCGTGTCGTTCGTCGCAGTCCTGACGCGGTACGCTTCGATGACATCCCAGACGAGCGCACGCTGCTGCCGCGACAGCCGAACGCCACGAGAGGGGCGCCTCACCCGCAAGTAGTCACTCTTCTTCGACAACCGGTTGGGCAGAACGATCTGTTCATACTCGTCTTGAAGGAACACACGACTATTCGCCCGCTCCGGCAGATCGTCGGATGCCGTCTCGAGAGCGCGGTCCCAGTCCGAATCGTCGCCCCGATTCTTAATGCCCAGGTGAGGTCTACCCAGGAGCGTTGTAGTAGCTTGCGTGAGTTCATCGCTGGTGGCACCCCGCAGCACTTCGAACGCCAGTTGGTCGACACCGGCCACATAAAGCCCCGGGTTGCCCAACTGACCGGCGCGAGGAACCGAACTGTCCAAGGTCGACACCTGGGCGTCCAACTCGCTGGCGAGGTTGCGGGTGAACGTCGTCAGCACAACGCGTGGAGGTAGGCCGTCGACAGGGACGGGCGCCTTGGCCAGCCGAACTGCGCGGTGGACCAAGACGACGGTCTTGCCTGTGCCCGCTCCCCCGGAGAGCCGAAATGGCCCGTTGTATCCACGCTGTGCCCAGCGACGCTGTTCTGGGTGCAGGAAGACTCTCCACGCTTCGAAGTCTCCGCCTTCGGCAACGCGCTTGAGCTCGTCTTGGTCCTCGATTTCGGCGAAGCTCAGCTGCGCTGCCGAGGTGCGCAGTCCGGCGATGAGGGCATCGTCGTCGCTTCGCTTCTCGCTTGCCGTGGCCGACAGATCGCCAGGCCCCGTCTCATCGGAGACAGGCACCTGAATCGGCTGGACGCCGGCAACTTCTCCGTCTGCATCTGCGTCATCGTGTTCGACACCGAACAGCTTCTTCGCCACATCTGCATAGCTCGTCCCGGAAGCCAAGTCGAGCAAAGCGTCAGACTGCCATTCGGGAATCTTCCGTGCGTCAAGTCGATTGAGCAGTTCATCGACGGTTCGGCACGAGCGTGCCACTGTGACGACATTGCGCCATATGCCCAGCTCGGATATCAACTGCGCATCTGTGACCTCGCCGAGCGTTTCGGTCAGCGGTCTGTCAGCGAAGATCGGGTCAGCAGGTGCGCGCACGAAGGTCGCTGGAATCTGGGACCGTTCATCACCCTGCTGGACTGCCGACTCGGTGCTGACGTCGGTATCGTGAACCCGCGAGAACTCACGGTCCGACTCGAGTTCATCGACCGCCGCGCCTTCACCAGGCGATTGCCGCTTAAGCTCAGTCTCAGTCGAGGCAGCAGCTAAGCGTGCTTCGAGCTCGTCAGAGTCGACCTTGTCGACCAGAGTGATCTCAGTGACACCATTGGTCGGATTCACATCGAGTTTGAGACTCGCCGCGAGTTTGATCGCATCGTCATGCGGATAGACACCGTAGATGACCCAGCTGCTGCCGGTCTTCCCACTCAACTTGAACAGGACGGCACGCCAGAACTTGTCGACTCGCCCTGTACGGAATCGACGGTCGGCTGAATTCCGAATCGGTTCGATATGGAGGCCTGGCGAGGTCTCGTCGGCATCAAGCTTCATGAGAAAGTCCATGAGCTTCGCCCTGATGGACTTCTCAATCTTCGACACGTTCTTATGAATGGTGATGTTCATCCGTCTGAGCCTTCCTGGTCCTCATTGATGCCATCGTCGTCATGGCCCTCGTCGGATGCCGAAATCGAACTCCCCGCATCCGAATACCCCAACGCTGATTTCACTGTATCGACAGTGGCGGACACGAGCGTCCAGCCGCTGTGTTCAAGTTCAGCCGCGTCTTCGGCTTCGGGTTCGAGCTGTACCGCAATCTTCTGCGTGGGCCATGCGAAATCGAGTGAGATCCCCTCCTCGGTTTCGTATCCCCATTCGGGAACTTCGGCCACCTCGGAGACGGCCAATGCGTTAGCGAACTCGGCTTCTTCCGGCAGCATCTCCGGTTGTGAGAGCAGTTCCACCCATTCGGACGACAACGGCACTCCGCCACCGGGTATCGGCACAACGTCGACAGCGCCTTCGACCCCTGCCGTGTCGAGTCGGCCCAGGTCGGCGGATTCCAGCCGCTGCCCCTGATCTGCCAACGTCGACGAGGCTGTCACCAGTTCGACCTGGGTTCCCGGCGAACGAATGGCCATGATGTTCGAGAGGTGCAGCCACTGTCTCCAGGCGTCTGCGAACGCCTCCGCATCGCTCATCACTTCCGGGCGGTCGTCGAGAACAACCGCGGTGTCGAAACGCGTCATTGACGAATCGGTCGGCACGACCAGGACGGTCACCGCGCCTCGGTGCGAGAGGAAGCCGCGCTTGTGCCCCTCGGGAGTTCCATCGCTGGGGTGGTCAGGCAAAGGCGTACTGCCGGTGAGGTCGGACACGACAGCATCAGCTAAGCCGGCCGTCGCGGAAATCGAAACGACCCTCCTGCCTTGAGGCTGCACGGCAAAGAACAGAGGAGCGTTATTGCCCGCCACAGTCATCGACGTCGGAAGGTCCGGCTCGGAGCTGGTGACTGCCTGGATCAGACCGATGAGCACATCGATCGGATTTCCGAGTGCCTCCTCGGCTTGTGCCGTCCATCCGAATTGTGGCCGATTGAGCAGAGTCGAGACGACTCGTCGTGAGAACCACTCAGGCATCCTCGCGTCTCGGCCTGCCTCCGCCGCGGGCGCATCTGCTGACGCAGATTCGACGTCCGCATTGGTGACGGCGACGACGAGGTGACCGCGGCTGCGTACCCAAGCTCGCTTCGCGGCATCGTCGGCAAGGCGATTGACCGCACTCGAGGCGTGGAAGGCGCGACCATCCGTGTAGATCGCAATATCCGGAATATTCGTGACGTCGCAGGTGAGCAGGAAGTCCGGCTTCGTGTGCCCCAGGGGCACCTGCGGAGTCAGGCTCCAGCCGACGCGCGATCCTGTCCGGTGGAATGAGAGCACCGTACCGGTCGGTGCCGGCTTGTCTTGGACATTGATGTTCGCTCGTTCCAGACGGTCCCGGAACACCTGCCGGAACCGTCTTTCAAGATACGACTCTGGGTCCTGGGCCTGGGGAACTTCGGATGTCACTGGCCAGCGATGGGAGGCATCAGCCGGGGTATCGCCGCTGAGTGTGATGCCCGTCCGACCCGCCACCAGCAGTTCCGCCAGCTTCTGCTCAGCAATGGATCGGCTGACCGTCGATGCGCTTGATCGCGGCACATAGGGCAGCAGGCATTTCGCGCACGCCCATTGGTTCGCATCCTTGCATTCGCATTCGGCCAGATGCCGCCACGCCTCGTACAGCACCTTCCACATCGTCTCGGGATCACGGAGATCGGCCAGGTACCCGGTTCCGCCCGGCACAATGTCATGAAGCAGGAGTGCGTCGACGACTCCGCCTGTTTCGAGAGGCTCTTTGGCCGGGATGATGTCGATATGGTCGGGATCCCCGCCGAGGTGCTTGGCCAGTCCCAGCCTGATCGCCGCCTGCAGCGTCGTGAGTCCGTTGTGTTCTCCGACGAGGAGGCTCTCCGGCAGGCGCATGAGTGCGCCTTGCGTGGTCAGACGGTGGGTGAGGACGAGGCTGAGATTCGATTCCTCGAGGTCATTGCGTTTAGGGCACCACGGCCGGTGGTCGGTGCGCTGATTGCCGTTGGCAGAGCTGTCGAGCTTTCCGCAATGGTCGCAGACGACGAATCCCGAGTTGACGATCGTCTCTCCGCTGGCAAGGATCTCCTGCCCTTGGCCTCGGGGCCCGAAGTTCGTGGTTGTCACTGTCACGGAGTCGAGGTAGCTGACTCCGAAGCCGAAACCGTCGACGAACCATCTAGAGCTCATCGCCGCAGGGTCGATGTCGGCGGTGGGAGTGATGACGTAGGAGCGTTGCCGGCGCTCATCATCGGCGTCGCTGATGCGTGCCTCGTCGCGGTTGACCATGGCACTGACTTTGCGCAGCTGTACGGCTTTGAGACGTTGACCGACATCGGCGATGGACGCATCGCCGCACCGCGGGCACTGGGAAGGCGGAGTGGTGCCGGTGCGTCGGTCATGGGAATAGCCGCATGCCGCGCAGAACCGCAGTTCGTAGGTCTCGTGCTGGTTGGGGCCGAGTTCGACCGCATCGATTCGTGTGGCCAGCGACCGTCCGTAGAACGTGGACCCGGGCGCAAAATCGCGCAGTGCCTGTTTGGCGCCGCGTTCGAACTCGATGCGTTCGTTCTCGTAGGTCTGCGTCTCCTCGTCTCGCCAACGCAGGGAAACGTCCAGCTGCGTGGTGTCGTCGAGGAGCGTGTAGTTCGGCAGCAGCTGGTAGGTTTCGAGGGCTTCGATCCAGTAGCGGCGACGTTCGTTCTCCAGGCCCCGTTCCGTCGCCCTCTGCGCAGACACCGCTTGGCGATAGGCGTCTTTGTCCTCCTCCGTGGCGGTGGCCTCATGGGCGGCAGCCGCTTGGAGTTCGTTGAGCGCAAGATTGATTTCGGCCAGCTGGTGCTGCAGTGATTCGACTTCGTGGCGGTAGTCCTGATGTGCCCGCCACACCGCTGATTTCAGCCCGGAGCTCCCATCCTCAGCGACACTGGCCCAGGCGGTCAGTTCTGTCTTCGCCTGGTCGATGAGATTCCCGAAACCGGCGAGGAATTCGGCGAGCAGCTCGGTATGCGACTGATCGTTGAGGTCGATGACGGCGTTGAGGAACTCGGACTTGCCCAGTTCGGCGCCGAAGACATCGCCGACGCCTCGTTTCTGGACCGCTCCGGGTGCCTGTGCCAGTCTGTCCATGAGGAAAGCGAGGTACTGCCGTTTGATGATCTCGACTGCGTCGAGGTACGTCGCCGGGGGTTGGACCGATCCATTGATGATCGACAGCGGGTCGTGGATCGTGCGCAACTCGGTGCTCGTGCTGCCGACGACCGCCAGGTTGAGCGCATTGCCTGTCAGCCGCCCGGCTCGGCCGACTCGCTGGACATAGGATGCGACGGTCTCGGGCAGGGATCCCAGCATCACCGTCGACAGGTCCCCGATGTCGATGCCCATTTCGAGTGTCGGTGTCGCGACGAGGACATTCGGAGCCGAGGGGTCGTCGGATCCGCGTTTGAACCCGTCTTCGAAGGCTTTGCGCTCGTCAGTGTCGAGCATGCTCGAGTGTTCGCGGGCGACGATCCGGGTCATCTGCGCGCTCGTGTAGAGGTCGCGGTAGAAGTTTCGAGCGACTGTCCCCGCCTGCAGTGTGCCGGCACAGCCGACGAGCAGGCAGTTCGCTCCGTCGAGGTCATTCAAGGTCCGACTGGCAGCGGGGAAGACGGTTCGGCAGACCGTGCACTCGAGGTTCCGCGACTTTTCAGCGGGATCGTCGAAGGCACGTTCGAGTCGGATCCGGACCGGTTCGATCCCGTAGGCAGTCGCCTCGGAGTCCTTGACCGGCACGGCCCGCAGAATTCCAGCCGCGGCGAGTCGCTGCAGCAGAAGCTTGGTCAGTCCTGCGCCGTGGTTGGCGGTGATGCCGAACGTCCTGGCCGCGTACCTGGCGTACCAGCCCTGGTTCGACTCGACCATGTCGAAGAGGGACCCGCTGCGACCGCCGACCGACTTCCGGGACATCCCCGTAACGGCGAAGGCCGGAGCATTGCGGCTGGCGGGGAACGCTGGCATGCCTTGGTCGCGTTTCCGTTTTCCCCAGATCCAGATCCGCTTCCCGCCCTCGGAAACATACTTCTCCAGCCACGGGTGATGGATGGCCCCTTGCGTACGCAGACGTTCGACGACTGCCCGGACCCACGCAATACGTCGATCCGCCGAGGCGGCTCCCCCGTTGTCATCGATGACGAGCAGTCCTGCGCGTGTTCCCGCTTCGTCGAGAACCTCGGTAACGAGTGCGTCGAGCTCTTCGGTCTCAGGCAGGACGACCTCGGCGTAGACCGTCCCGGTGGTCGACAGAGTGCGGCCATATCGCGATTGGAGTCCGAATTCGAGCGCCGCATCGAAGGACAGGCGTTTCATCACCTTCTCAGCGGCTTTTCGGTTCGTTCTCTGCGGCTGCTGCCACCACGCCCGCACATCGGCGAAACGGTCGGTGGAGAATTCCGGCGGCAGCGCACGGTACCGTTTGCCCGAGTCCTCGCCTGCCTGAGACACGATCTGTCCGGCCACGGCTTCGAGGGTGCTCACATCCCCGACGGCTTCGGCGATGACGTTCCTCAGAGTCAGGACATGGGAGCGGGATTCGACGAACCCGGCCCGGTGTGCCGCGTCTTGGACGGAGTCGGTGAAGACGAGCGACTTCTTCTCATGATCGTCGAGCTGCTGGTCGCCGAAGAGAGTCGACAGGCTCACCGACAGCAGTGTGGCCACTGCAGAACCGAGGAATCGGATGGAATCGCGTTCGTTGCATGCCGGACAGAACTCCCCCTTCGATTTCTCTTCGGCATCCGTGCCCTGGAAGACGAGGACGGGCAGGATGTCACCGGCGCGCAGAGCCTCGGCGAGGTCATCGGGGATCGTCGCAGAACCGTAGATGCGGCCGGGGGTGATGAAGTCGCGTTCGCGAACGTTGAAGGCCGCGAGGTTCTCGTGCAATTCCTCCGGGTCTCCGCCGGAGAGGTCGTAGCGGTCGGCTTCGCCACCGGCACTGATGAGAGCCCGGAATCGGGAATTCCCAGCTGCGGACTCGCGCCGGATGTCCTTATCCGCGTCGGGGGCTGCGAGCTGGTCGCCGACGGAGGACTTGACGATCCCCCAACCGTTACGACCGCAGTTGCGGCAGTAGATGGCGGGGAAGCTCTCTCTGGCGGAGTTATCGTCCCAGCTGCCGGTCTCACCGGTGATGAGGTGTCCGTCATCGGACCAGGAGAATTCGGTTTCGCCACCGGCGATCCGGTCGATGCGTGTCAGCGCCCGCACCCACAGGTGCGCGTCGATCGTCGGAGCAGCCAGACGCTGTTCGGCACGGATGAGGCTCAGTCCTGCGACGATGTGGCTGAGGTAGCGCTGGGCTGCGGCGCTGCGGGAGCCGAGCAGTTCGTCTCCGAGGTCGTCGAGCCCGATGGCTGACGTGGTCGCCTCGAGCAGGGACCGCATCCAGGGGTGGTCTTTGATGAGGGTGAGCAGTTGGCCCGTGTCCTCACCGAGGCGTTCGCGTACGCTTTCCCATTCGGCAGTCGGTTCTGGAGAACCATCGATCACAGACTGATCGCCGAGGGTGAAGATCGTCGCCAGCGAGCTCAACGCTGCAGCCTGGTCGGTGGCGTCAGGTGCGCCTTCGATCCACTGAAGTGCTGAGACGAGATCGATGGCGCGGACATTGGCGACCGGAACGAGCGCCGTTCGCTCCGGGGTGAGTTCAGCTCCGGGCAGCGCTGCCCATTCCTCGACGGAATACCGAGACTCGGTGACCACGGCGTCTTCGGTGAACTCCTGGCCGAAGACAGTGCGGGCGAACGTGAGGATCCGACTGGGGTCGTTCTTGTCCCCCAGAGTCGCGCTTGTTGCCACGGGCGTCATCAGACCCAATGGCCGTGCCCGGTCGTCGTCGGTGATGGCGGGATGGTCGTCTGGCCACTGCGATTTGAGCTTCATGCCGAGCCGTCGCAGCAGCATGGCGACGTCCGTGCCTTGGGCACCATCGTAAGTGTGGAATTCGTCGAGGACGAGGTAACGCAGGCTGAGCGCGCTTTCCGACCAGATCTTCTGATCGGCAACGCGCAGGAGCATCTGGTCGAGCATCTTGTAGTTCGTCAGCAGAATGTCGGGAGGATTCGACTGGATGGCCTCACGATCAGTGATGAGCCCTTCGGAAGTGACTCTAGAGCGCTTAGCGTCTCCTCCATCACCGGTGTAGATGGCAGCACGGATTCCGCTGAGCTGTGGGTCCTCGGTGATCATCCAGGCCAACCGTTGCGCTTGGTCGGTGGCAAGGGCGTTCATCGGGTAGAGGATGAGTCCGCTGACTCCAGTGCCGCCCTGCCGCCGATGGCGGACGACATGGTCGAGGATCGGGTAGAGGAATGATTCGGTTTTGCCCGAGCCCGTGCCTGTCGTCACTAAAGTCGGCTGCGGTCGCTTTCCCTCGCCGAGGCGGCGGCTGCTCAGCCGTTCGAACGCGCGCGCTTGATGTCCGTAGGGTTCGAATTTGCCCGGCGTGATCTCGAGCGCATCCCCTCCCCCCGGTTGCGGTTTGAAAGGTGTCCGGGTGCGAATGTACGGGCCTTTGAAGATACCGGTGACCGGGTCGCTGAGAAACTGGTCGAGCGCTGTCTGCACTTCGGTGTCGGCGAGGGCGAATGTGGTCCGCAGGTATTCGGTGAGTGATTCGCGGGCGCGACGGGCCTGGGCGGTGGGGAGAAGCTGGCTCACGACGCTGCTCCTTCCTCAGCCTCGGATGCTCGGTTCTCACGATCAGCGAGACGTTGTTCGAACTCCGCGTATGCGGTGCGCATATCGGCCTCACGATCGAGCGTGGCGAACGGTGGTTCGTAGGTGTATGTGAACCCTTGCGCGTTAGTCGCAGTGAGATCGTCGTCAGTCGCGGAGTCGCCGAGCTTCTGCCACGTCTTGAGCACATCGGCTGGGACCAGTCGGCCGTTCTGGTCATAGTGGTCTCGCTGAGTGTCGTATTTATAGAGGACGGGGAACTGCGTCCGGTAGATCGAGCAGAGCTCATCGGCTGTCACGCCGAGCATGAGCGCGACAAGAGCGTCGATCTCCACCTGCGCCTGGCGTCGGTCCGCTGCCAGACGCAATGGCGAATTTTCAGTCCATTCATAGTCGAGAACTTCCATGGAGATTGAGTCCTGGTGCCCGTAGGCGCCAGTCCAAGACTCGCCGTCTGACGTCAAACCCTCGCTCGAGTTCCATAGATCGGTGTAAGCGTCTGACAGAGAATTAAGCAACAGCGCGCGAGACGCCAACGATGACGACAAAGGATGGTCGATCGGGACAAGCGGGAGTCTAAGCACAGTATTTGTGCGAATAGTCGATTTGGGAGCAACCCTCACCGAAAAGTCAATCAACAAACTTGACATAGTCGCAGTAGCCAAAAGTAGATGTTCTGCATTTGAACCTGGCAGGCCCATACTGAAGACACCGTCAACGTGTGCGGCTCCAGGCGGAATTACTGCTGGTATCAATGTTCGCTCGCCGGTGTTAGCTGCCATACATCGCCAACCAACTCGGTAGTAGTCGCGGGCGGGAACTCGGTCGCCGTTGGGGAGGGTCCAATGCGTGTATAGCTGGTCGTACTGACCATCGCGAATCGGCTTGTAGCTTGTCACCGGCAACGCATCGCAAGAAAGCCGCTCGAGATCCACCGCCGACCAGTCGAGATTGTTCTTCATCGTCGAGTTCGGCTGCTTGTAGAACGGCACTCCAACGTGAAAGTTCGGCCCCTGCAGAATGACATCGCGCCAGGACGATGGTTCGCCCCAGGTGAGCTCGAAGCGTCCCTTCTTCCGATCAATCGACTCGTCCCATCCCCTACTGAATGAGGGGACTAACGACCCAATTCTCTTCTGCAAGCTGAGCTTCTCTAGGACCTTAGCTGACGCACGGTTAACCGTGTAGACCATTTTTGTGCTTCGTGAAGAAGACTCATCTCCAAGGGTGTCACTCCACGCCTTCAACTGATCATTCTGAATCCGCAAAACTCTGTCAGCATGTGGGCGGACGTCCCACCGCCCTTCCAGATCCTTGAGCCCAGGTTCTGGCCCATCCCCGTTATGCACCAGAGAGCGTTCAACTGTATCCGGGTGGTACAGAGAGGACGCCATCAAGAAGTCGACTTCAGTGCTTCTCACCTGCCCGTACACATGAACTCCGTAGGTTACAAGATGATGGATCTCGAACAGTGATAGTTCGTTAATAAACTGCCAATGCCTCCTCAAATGAAGGTAGGCACCACTGCGCAGTTTGTCCGCTTTATCGTCAGTGAAATGACTCTCTGGATGGATGAGTCCAATCACCCCACTAGGACCTGCGTGTCCCCAAGTGAGCTCCATGAAGCACCGGTAGAGATCTGGCTGTGTTCCTGCAATCAGTGGGTAAGTTGTTTCGTCGGCTACAAACGCAGCCGTACAAACCACATCAGTCGATCCGTCGAGAACAAGCTCATAAACTTCTTCTCGCGCAAGAGTCTTCTCGCGCATCTCCTTCTTCGCCGCCTCAGAGGGCTTGTGCGCCAGTTGCCACCAAGGATCTCCCTCAGCGAGAAGCGCCTCGACGTCCCCGCGGGGACGCACCCAAGGTGGGTTACCAAGCTGGAGGTCGAATCCACCCTGATCAAAGACTGTGGCAAAATCAAGATCCCAATGGAAGAAGCCCTGTTGTTCGGCGATTCTCTCCGCTACCCGCAACCAGGGATGTGTATCGAGAACTGTCTCGACTTTGTCCGCTGCACCTGAAAGAACCCGCTGGTTGGCCTCGAACTCATTGAGTTCCGCCCAGTTGTCCACGTCGAACATCGACGCCTGTCCGGCTTCGCGGGCAGCCTTCTGAGCTCTCGATTCGTTGGTCGATCGACCAAGCAGCTGTTCGCAGGCGTCGATCCATTCCTCGACGCTGGGTGGCGTAATCTCGGTTTCGGTGAGCGGCCAAAACCACAATGAGCACCAAGCGTCCATGACTCGGCGTAGCCGCTGGTAGGCCCCGTTCGGGTCCGCGAGCTTCGTTTCGATCTCAGTACGGGTCACCGTCGTCCCTGGAGCCTGCTCCTCGAAGCCCCACACGCCGATGGTCCGCCGGGACTCGGCCTCAGCGATGGACAGACGCTTGAGTGCGATCTCCCAGAGCACGTCTGCCTGTTTCGAGAGACCGACGAGCCGACCGATCTGTCCGTTGGTCTTCGTATCGCTGAGTTTCGTTCGGACTGTCTTGCGCCAGTTCTTCAGTCTGGTCACCGCGTCGGGTGCAAGCTTCTTGCCCTCTTTAGCATCAGCGGCGGCTCCCCAGCCTTCGGCGGGTAGAAGGAACTGATAGATGCTCTGCGGGTCACGCTCCTGAGCGCTGGTCTTCTCCGGTGTCGACTTCAACCAAGTCTTGTCCTTGACCGTGCTGCGCGAGTAGATGGCTCGGCGAGCCCCGATGAGAGAGTTGCCGCGCCTGAGCCGCAGGCCGAACCATGGTGCGGAAAGTCCTGCCACCATGGTGTCGAGCCATAGTGAGATCTCGGCAAGTTCGACCGCGGTGGAGTTGAGGTCAACGCCGTAGACATTGTGAAGTGCGATATACGCTTTGGTCTTCTGTAGCTCCTGCTGGAACACTGCAGGATCGATCCGTTCGCCGACCTCCTCCTGTTTGCGCCGCAGATACTCAGCTGCGAGCTGGTTGACGGCCTCGAGAGCGAAGGCTCCGGACCCCAGGGCCGGCTCGCACACCGTGAGGTCAAAGATGGCATCGGCCGACATATCCTCGGTGAGCAGCTCTGCCAGTGCCTGGGAGACGGTGAAACGGGTGAGCACTTCGGGCGTGTAGTACGAAGCGGATTGCTGTCGGTCACGGCCGGACAGCCTGAAGACAAAGCTCCCCCTGCGGTGGACTCGTGGCTTCTCCTCCCCCGTCACTTCATCCGCCTCACGCACGAAGTCATCGGCGTCGATGTGCTCGGCCCGGGTGGTGGGTACGACCCAGCTGCCTTTGCTCGCGTCCCCCTTCGGAGCAACCTCATAGAGGTCGGTCTCTGCGAAGAAGCCAGTGTAGGACATCAACCCCTCATAAACTCGGCCGAGTTGATTGATGCCGAGTTCCGCGTAGGAGATGAACCCTCGCTCCTTCTTTGCCGACTCCTTGCTCAAGAGCAACTTCTGCAGCACCTGCTGAAGGGCGGCGTTGCCCAGACCCACCTCGTCGATGTGGGCGGTCGCTTTCGGGGTGAACAGATCGGCCTCGAGGGGATGGAACTCAAGCCCCTCGCTCATCGGCGTTTCAGGATCACGGTCGGCCGCCTCGGCGAGGCGGAGATCATTGTGTCCTGACTGGATCTGTGTGAACAGGACGGCCAAGGACTGGTAAAGGTGCGTCCCGTCGCCCCGGGTGGGGATGTCCACGAGCGCGAGCTCTCGCAAACGGTCGATGCCGTATCCCGACTCGTAGTCAGTGGCTCCGGTCGGCACGATGTCGAGCTCTGGAGATGCCTCGGCGAAGAGGAGGAAGAGGATTCGGTAGAGGAACCTCAACGATTGCTTGGCCAGTGGCTGAGCTTCAGCTGCCGGCAGCGGATCGAGTCCTGCGCGGCGGCGACGGTTGACGACCTCGTTGGCGATGAGCTCAATCGAGTCACGGACTGCTTCGCGGAGGTCTTCTGAGACCTTCTCTGTGTGTTTGACGGAGTCCTCGAGGACCGTCGTGAACCATGTGGTGCCTTCGGCACTGGGGGCTAGAGCCTTGGCGCTGGCGCAGGCGAGGAACCGGTCGACCGCTCCCCCGCGTTTGGTGTCATTGCGTTCGAACAGCAGACCGAGGTCGATGGCAAGGTATCGCCCTTCCTGCCAGCGTTCGGCTGCGGTGAGGAGCATGAACGATCCGGCCAGGACGAGCGCGAACTGTGGCGGGGCGTCGTCGACGAAGCGAGCGGAGAGGTACCGGGCGACGGAATCCGTGCGTTCGGTCTTTTCCGTGCTGCCAGGGACCGGATCGATGATCGGTCGCAGCAGGGTGGGTGAGTTCTTGTCGAGCAGATCCGCGATGTCCGAGACTGGCTCGGCAAGGACGATGAGCAGCGGGGCTGAGTCTTCTGCAGTGGCCGTGCCGCGGATTTCGAGATAAGCGGATTCCTCTCCATCGGGGTTACGACCGACGGTGATGTCATGTCCGTTCGAGTAGCCGAGGAAGTCGAGCAGCTGCTGGTCGAATCCGGCCACAGCGTCGCGGTCATCAGCAGTCAGTGTTGCGTTCTCGCCGAGACCCTCGACGAGCGAGACGAGACGCTTCTGCAGCTGCTGCCGGGAGGTGGCCCACGAGTTCAGCGGCGTCGTCAGGGTGCGGCCTTCCGCCTCGGCGCTGGTGGCTTCCTGTTCCCATTCTTTGCGCAGTTCGAGAGCTTTGGCCTTGAAGGACTCCTTCGTCCCGTCGGAGGAGAAATAGTCGTCGCTGACGAAGTCCTGGATGACCGTGAGTTCGTCCATGTCAGTTCTCCTCCATTGTGTCGTCGACAGTAACGCTGACCGGCGTGCTGATGGGGACGGCGACGAGCAGTGGTCTCAGCAGGCTGCGGTTCGGTTGCATCGACCTGATCAGGTCGTCTTCCTCGGTGACGGTCCTCAGTCTCTGCTTGACCCTGGTGGCCTGGACGAGGTCGAGCGCCCCTTGCTTCCATTTCTCATTGCGCTCGAACCACTCATGGACGCGCTGCTCGATCCGTCGCCGGCCGGAGTCGATGACCTCCTCGATGCTCTCTCCAACGATGTCGATCGCAGCGGGGACAAGCGGCTGGTAGACGCTCGTGTCGATGGGGCCGGGGTTGCTGTTCGTGGATCTCAACCCGAGATCGGCAATGAGGGCTGCCGCATTCTCGAATTCGCCGGTGAGACCGAATTCAGCAGTACCGCCCGGGAATGTAACGGTGCGGAAGACGCTGGAGACCATCTGCCCGCGGCGGTTCGTCAGCCCGGCATGGACCACGACCGTCGGAGCTTCCACCTCGGCACGGACGATGTAGATTCCCCCGCGCTCGGGGATGCGCGACAGTGCTCGGTCAGCGACCCAGTCGAGGACCGGGTGCAGAGGCCCGAGGTAGTGAGCTTCGGGCCAGAGGGAGGCATTCTTCGCATCTGTGGAGTTGCGAGCGGCATCGACGAGTGTGCGTCCCACTGTCTTGTTCGTTGCGAGCTTGAAGTTCTCCTTGACCTTGCGCTCTTTGAGGTAGCTCTGCGGCAGACTTTCCAAACGCGACCACATATCGCGGGGCGGTTCGAGCTCGCCGATCGCCTCACGGGAGTGGAACTGCCAGCTCACTCCCCCGCTGCCGCCGGTGCCTGGGCGCTGTTCAGGGTGATTGCGATAGACCATTGCGAGACCGTCTCGGAGGAACGCGACGGGGGTGGGGTAAAGGGTCAGCCCGGTGGCGGGGTCCGTCGGGTATGTGTCAGGACCTGGATAGGTGGTGTCGCCTGGATACGCGTTGGTGCCCAGGTTCTCCAGTTTCGACGCATCATCGCCGGGATCGTCAGTGTCGTCGGCCAGGTCGTTCATGATCAGATCGAGGATCTCATCCTGCTGCGTCGCGACATCGACGTCGGTGACCACCTCGTCGAGATCCTGGCCCTTGGCCAGGGCTGCTTTGATCGCTTCTTCTTCCGCCTCGGCGGTGTACTTGCCCATGAGTGCCGCCGCATCACCGAGAGCCGTGTGTGCTTCGTTCTCCTTTTCGATGAGCTTCTTGAGCACACGGATGTCGCCGGAGAAACGTTCTGAATCCGGTTGCAGAACCAGCGTCGTGATCTGCGGGCGCTGCGTCTGGCCGTAGCGGTCGATGCGGCCGTTGCGCTGTTCGATGCGGATGAGGGACCACGGGATGTCGAAGTGGACGAGTTCGTGGCACTGAGAGTGGAGGTTCACACCTTCGGAGGCCAGGTCGCCAGTGACGAGAACCCGGATGGGTGAGCTCTTCTTCTTGAACGATTCGACGACATCCTGCTGTTCGACGTCGGAGAGGCCGCCGTGGAGGATCGCGACTTGATCGTCTTTGAGCTTGAGGTCTTGTGTCAGGTCGGCCTGCAGAGCGTGCAGTGTGGCAACGCGCTCGGCGAAGATGACGACTCGCGTATCGCTCTTCGGCCCGATGCCGATCTCTTTCAGGTAGTCCAGCAGGGCGCCATATTTGCCGGTCTGCTGGCGCTTCTCGGCACGATTGCGTTCGACTGCACGCAGGCTGTCTGCGGCATATCCTCGCAGCCGATCGAGGTAGCTGCGTTCACGGGCGACTGCGTCGTTCGACTCATGGGTCTCAAGAACGCGCAGCCGGTTGTCGATCGTCTCGATGAGAGCTTCCGGGCTGGAAAGGAAGGCTTTGGCAAGCGTCCAGGGGAAGAGGTTCGTCTTGCCCGAATAGGGGCTGTGTCCGGTGGGGTGGAGCCAGATCTGGTCGAGCTCCTCGGCGACGGCGTTCTCTTCGAGGCTGGCATGGGCGATACGCGCTTGAGGCTCTTTGCGTTCGGCCCAGTCCGCACCGACTTCTTTCTTCACATCTTCGGAGTAGCGGTGCCGGCGGACGATGAGCTTCTTCACGGCCTCCTCATCGAGGTTGCCGTCAGGTTTGACCGCGGTGGGTTCGAGGAGCCGGATGAGTTCGGCGAATGATTCCTTCTTGCCGTTGTGCGGGGTGGCGCTGGCGAGGATGAGGGCGTCGGTGTTCTTCGCCAGGGTGTCGGCAAGGCGGTGGTTGAGGGAGCTCGTGTTCGTGACGTTGTGGGACTCGTCGATGACGACGGCATCCCAGTTGTGCCGACGCAGGTGCGAGAGGTACCGGTCCGATTTGAGCGTGTCGATGGAGATGATGGCCCGTTTGAAATACGTGAACGGATTGCGCGTGGCCGGCAGCTTCTGCCTGATTCGCTGGATACCCTGAGAGTCGAGGCGGACGAAGGGGATGGCGAACTTCGTCCACATCTCATGCTGCATCTGCTCGAGCACGTGCTTGGGCGTGACGATGAGGATGCGATCACCGCGCCCGCGTTTGATGAGTTCGGCGAGTATGAGGCCGATTTCGATCGTTTTGCCGAGCCCGACCGCGTCAGCGAGGAGAATGCGGGGCCGCAGATTCTGCGGATCGAGGATCTTGCGCACCGGTGTCTGCTGGTACTCCTTGGGATCGATGAGCATGCCATCGGCCACGGTGAGGTTCGTATCTTCGACTGCCGTCGCTGTCTTCATCAGAGTCGCTTCCAGCCAGAGCTTGGCGTCGCGATAGCCCGAGCTCTCGTCGTTGATGAGCGGAGCCTGTCTGGGGTCGATCGGAGTGACCGTGTCGATCGAATCGAAGAAGACTGCGGTCGTGTCACGGACGAGTTCGGAGAGTCCCTGTACTTCGATCCGTTGGACGGGGCTGCTGGGGGTCACTTCTTGGTGGTTCGCTCGTTCGTAGACCGTCTGAACACCGGTGACGAGCCACTCTTCGTCGCGGACTTCGACGACAGAGCCGGGGGCAAGTGTGACTGGCTGCTGGCCGTCAATCCTGCACTTTTCAGCATGATCCTTGCTGGTCGGAAGCACAGACTGTGAAGACTCCATTGCACATACCTCACGGGAAGACGGCCACTACTCACGTCATGCTATCTCGGATTCAGAGCCCCACAACGCCGGGGGCGCTATCGATCGGGCGCGTCCTCGACGTCACATTCCGCTCGATCCGGTTGTTGGCGGCTGGAATCGGTGATTCGGCAAGATTTATTACAAATTCGTTACATCCCCTGGACTTCAGATGCGATCAGAATTCCATGTCAGCGGCCGACCCTATACTGAAATCACCCCCACGGAAGCGAGATAGTCCCACCCGGCCTTGAACCAAGTGAGGGGCCAAACTCCTGACCTTGAAAGGCTCGAACTTCTGTGAATATTTGGGTTTTCCTCACCTGGGCTGCCTTCACTCTGGCCATCATCGGCATTTTCGTCTTCTTCATACATTTCGCTGTCACGACGCGACGGGAAAGCATCAACGCAAAGTTGCGGATTGCAGAAGTTTACGAATTGTTGAGTGAAGGTAAGAAGTCACGGATCCACGCACGTCAACGGGCAACTACGGCGTCCCCAGCCGTCAAAGACTTGTGGATCGAGTATGACGAGTCACTGGTAGACGAACTCGAGTCGCGATCGGCTCGTTCGACGATCGAGGCAGAATTCTTCTTTAATCCCAAATCCCTTGCTGGCCCCTTGTTCGAGAACAAGTGGATTCAGTCCTTGCCAGGTACACTCATCGCTATCGGCGTGGGAGGTACGTTCTTCAAGCTCGCTTTCGGCCTCAAAGGGCTCAATCTGCGTAATGACACCGACATCGACGTGTTGCAGGAAAGCGTGATGACGTTGCTCAACACCGCAGGTCTGTCATTCCTTGCGTCAGCCCTCGGAGTGGCGATGAGCCTGGTTGCCACCGGCGTCCTTTCCCATCGGCAGAACCGAATTTCAGAAAGCGTCGACAAACTGGTCGCCGAAATCGACAGCTATTTTGAGCGCTACTCGGCCGAATTCGGCATTCAGAAGGTCGAAGGAAATACCCGTGAGATCGCCCAGTCGCTCAATGAGCTTCACGAGAAGATCGGGGTTGAATTCCAGAAGTCGGTGCAGGGGCTCAGCAGCGACATGCAGAGCGCGATCGTCGGTGCCATCGATATGGCTCTGGCCCCGGCAATGCAGAATCTGACCGAAGCGACGTCGCGGCAGTCAGGCGAGGTGTTCGACAAGCTGGTCAATCGCTTCAGTGACGCGTTCGAAGGTCTGGGACAGTCACAAGCGTCGGCCATGAGGACAGCTTCTCAAGGGCTTGTCGATTCGACGTCATCGCTGAGCAGCCAGATCAGCAGCACCCTCGAACGTATCGAGCAGGCGACAACGAACAATGCGACCACGACAAGCACCAACATCAGTCAGATGTTGGCTGCTGCTCAGGAACAAGCCGAACAGAACCGTGAGAGCCATGCACGGGCAACGGCCGCGGCCAAGGAACAGGCTCAAGCTGACAGAGCGGCTCATGCCGAGGCTTTGGCACAGCTGCACTCGACCTCGGCGGACTCTCTCGCTCGGTTCAAGTCCGAAGCCAGTGAACAGACCGATCTGCTCCAACGACAGATCGGCGACATGGCAGACGCCGCGAACCAACAGCAGCAGTCGATGGAGTCGAACATCAAGCAGCTCGCTGAATTGACAGCGCAGACACAGAGCCTGATGGAAGTGTCCGCGACGAGCATGGCATCGAGTTCTGCCGACCTCAAGTCCATCGCGGACGGATTCACAACTACCACCAAGTCCGTCGCTTCGAAGCTCTCCGACGCAGTGATGAGCATTCAGAACGTGAGTCAGCAGCAAGCGCTTTCTCTCCAGGCACTCGACAAGCATTCAACCGCGATCAGTCAAGTCACCGACAACTCGGCTCTCGCCGGTGAAAAGCTTGCAGCGGCCGCCCATGAGGCGAAGACCGCTTTCGACGAAATGCGCAATCACCAGACGGAATTCCTCCTTGGACTCGGCGACTCGCTCGACGGCGCAAAGCAGAACTTGACCGACAGCATCGAACAGACATCACGGAAGATGTCGGAATGGCTGGCGGCGTACTCCGACACGGTGAGTTCCCAAACTGACGAGCGGCTCGATCAGTGGAACCGTCACAGTACCGAATACGCCACCAACATGCTGCAGATCGCCAAGTCGCTCGAGGGCGTCGTTGACGAGTTGGAGGGGGTGAACAAGAATGGCTCTTACGCGCGCACGGCGGTCGTCCGCTAACTCTGAGAAAGAGACCAACTACTGGTCGTCCTTCACAGATGTCATGACCGGGGTGCTTTTCGTCTTCATCCTCGTCGTCGTGGTCCTTGCGATCCAGCTCATGCAGGCGCAGAAGGACTTCCAAGCTCAGACCGACGACCTGAGCGAGCAGATCGAGAAGTCGAGCAAGGCCGAGAACATCCGCAAATCGATGCTCGACGAAATCCAGAAGGATCTCGAATCCGAAGGCATCGAAGTCATCGTCTCTCAGAACGGTTCCGTGATCAGCATCCCCAATGATCTGTTGGGCTTCGACAGCGGATCGTATGACATCAAGGAGAAGTACGAGGCCAAGTCCCTGACGATCGGCACCATCATCGCCAGGGAGATCGAGGAACACGACGGAGAAGAGTTCCTCGACACCGTCTTCGTCGAAGGACACACCGACAATGCGAAGTACCAGGGTCTCGAAGGCACGGGCAACTGGGGACTGTCGACGTTCCGAGCGATTTCTCTGTGGAAGCTCTGGGAGGAGGAGCTGCCGAGTGACCAGCAACTCGAGACGATGCAGGGTCCGGAAGGCCAGCCACTGTTCTCGGTTTCCGGATACAGCGATACAAGGCCGGTGAATGCGAACCAGTCGACGGACCTTGGAGCGGCCGCAAACCGGAGAATCGATATTCGCTTCACGATCGTTCGGGCGGACTCCGACACGCTCAAAGAGATCGAGCGAGAAGTCGCCGACCAATGACTCTTGATTTCCCCCTTCCCTCCGCGGCTGCCGCCATTCGGCCGTGGAGTGCTCAGAACCTGTCAGCATGGGAGGAGTTGTCTGCCGAGGCCGAAACCCTGGGCCGAAGGATAGACAATCCCGGGCTCAGCACCGAAACGACTCAGCGCGCTCGAAGCGTGCTTGCCTCCGATCATCCGGAGCTCCACCCGGAGGTCGGCGATCCCAAGATCTGCCGTGCAATTGCGTCGCTCTGGGCTGGAGACTCCGGTCTTGCCGAAAGAACTATGCGATTGCCCGTGCTGCAGACGATCTGTGAGAACGGTAACCTGACAAGGCTCTTCACCTTTGCGTTGGCCAACGTGTACTACACGCACTTCGACCGCCTTGACGATTGGGATCCGGGGCTCTTCACACGGACTGCCGAGTATCTGCAGCAGGCCGCAGCGCAGCAGAAGACCACGCGCGGCAAGGATGTGCTGATCGCCGTGCAGAAGAATCCGGAGTTCGCTCTCGGGATCGACGCACCCGACAAAGTCGCGGGTCTGGTCTTGGATACTGACAGCGAACTGCCGTCGACCATGAGAGACATCGGTCTCGATGCCTATTCGGGTGGACGCTATGCGGAAGTTGCTCGTCAACGTGTCTACCTCGATCGGATCGCACACGCAGACCCGGGCCAGGCATATCCGTGGCTGCCGGAGTTGTGCGAACCGGAAGTCGCGAATGCGCCGGCTCCGAATGGGCGCCGATTCGGCCACCTGGTCATCGAAGCCATGACCAGTCGGCCGGTCGACTCTCCCAGTTCCGAGTGGCAAGGCACGATACTCAAGATTGCGGACGACCCGCGAGCTCGCGGGACGATCACTTGGAACACCTGGTGGTCTCGCATTCCACCCGAGAATCTTCAGCGTGTCATCGCGTGGCTCTCGGGCGAGGACATCAGGCTCTTCCTCGAAGCGGTGAGGATCTTCGGTGAGAAGAACTACAACTACGACCTGCTGCGGATGTTCCCGGACCGAGAGAACTTCCTGAAGGGACTCCTTGAGCTGAAGCTGGTCCGTGAGACTCGGCTCTTCGCCGGCAATGCTGCCAGGACCGCCATCCGTCAGATCATGGGGGACGAATTGCGCACCAACATCACGCAGCTGACAGGTCAGCATTACCGAGAGAAGTCAGTCATCTTTATGGACTGTGGGCGATTTCACGTCGTCGAAGGCTCACATAACTTCAGGATGTGGGTCATCAAAGGAGACCCCCCTGAAATCATGACGAATTGGAAACTTGGAGAAATCAGCGGCACTGCATTTCTCAACGAGATCCAGGGCAATCGTCGACCGAATGAAGACTTCGTCGCCCTCACCCACCATGTCAAGAAGAAGTGGATCTCTGATGCTCTGATGTTCATATCCGAATCCGGCCAATATGTTCCGCCAGAAGCAGTCATGTCTCCGGAAACCTATCGGACTGTTTCGGCAGAAAGACCTCTGCCGGTTCGTCCGAAGAAGCGGCGTGGACGCAGACAGGGAGCACAGTAGTGGGCATTCGTGATCGTCTCAGACTGATCTTCGGGGATCGACTGACGAACCCCGGCACCGAGGATCACGGACCGGGATCAGACGGGTTCGTTCCGGACTATGACTCCTTCGGCATCAATTTCCGAACTGACGCGGACACTTGGGCGGAGCTGTCTGCAGGAGGAGGGGCAGGGCCGGAATTCGAGCAGTACACGGTTCTCAGTCTGCTGGAAGAACAAGGTGATGCCACCCGACGCCCCAACGGATTCAGTATAGAAACCCGAAACGCAGTTCGTCTCGAATCAGAGATCTCGGAACTTCTCGGCCTCCCTGCCCATATCCCTGCGGCTCTGCGAACCGATGTCACGGGCAACACCACGTCCCGCAGTTTTCGCATCGATCCGTTCTTCGAGGTCGGGGGCTCACGAGTACCGGTTGAAAGGCACGGCGCGGTTGTCAACATCGGCTATGACGAATACTTACTGACGACTGTTGAACTCGATGTCCTCGAAGCGCTCGAGCACCACGCTTCGATTCCTCAACATCAACGCACAGAAACGGACAACGTCACTCTCGTCGCTCAACTCCAAGAGTCCAGGTCCCGACCGGACTCGGCCGACCGACCACTGACTTTCGACTTGGCGCATCTCGAGAATCTGCAGACGGTGAAGCCGGAACGCGTGGGTGTCATTGTCGCTCAGCAAGCCGATGGTTCGCTGGAACTCAGCCCCGACCTCGGCGAGGGCATTTCCGATCGGGACGTGGACGAACGGGAACACCAACTTGAGAAGAGCGATGTACTGCGCATCGATGAACGGTTGGTTCTGCTGGCCGAAAAGCAGAAGGCCGGCGTCAAGGAGATCCAACGGAACCGCATCATCCCTGCCGCCCGGAGGGATGACTTCCTCACCTCTCCGGGCGAGTTCCTCGATCCGTCGCTGGTCGACCTCGACATCAGCTTCGGTATCCGCGTTGAAGGCATCGGAGCTCTAGTCCCGATGTCATTCACCGAAGCGCAGGAGACGGGTATCGACTGGCTGGCGGCAGCCTCGACGATCGTCCCGCCCGAGGCCCTGTCTGGCCTCGTCGAGACGACAGAAGAGCTCGATGATGTCAGAGAGAAGGTCGAAGCCGCTCGTCACAATGATCAGTCGACAATCACGTATGACGAGTCGATCGTCGATATCTCGGATGAGGAGAAGACGAGTCAAGCTCTGGACTCAATTGCACAGGACTTGGCGGCACAGTCTCAGGAGCCTTCGACCACTCAGTCGGCAAGCGGTTCTGTTCAGGTCGGCATGTACATTGCCGAGAGCCGTGATCGAGCTGAGGATCTACGTCAGTTGGCGAACCGAGCGGCCTCAGAATACGTCCCGAACCTGGCCGGTCTGAAGTTCACTCCGTTCCCCCATCAACGCGAGGGAATCGCCTGGGCGGCAGGATTGATGGCGGCCTCGCTCGACGCCGGCGAGAACTCAATCAGAATTCAAGGTGCACTCCTCGCCGATGACATGGGTCTGGGAAAGACGTTCATGACGCTGGTTGCCTTGCGAGATTTCGCGGCTCGGCAAAGGGAGATGCGCGGCGAAGCCAAGCCGATTCTTGCAGTGCTGCCGCTGTCGCTCATCGAAAATTGGGAGGATGAGCTCAAGAACGCTTTCGACGTGCCACCGTTCGACGACGTGGTCGTCCTGCAGTCCTCTCGCGATCAAGACCGGTTCAAGATCGACGGTCGCGGAGCAGAGACCCAGGCGTCTGCAGACTCACTCGATGATCAGGGCATGGTGAATGCCGAGTCTCTTCGTCTGTCTCTGCGCGTCGGTGCTTCGCAGAAGGACCGACGTTTGGATAAGCCGGGACGCTTGGTCCTGACGACCTATCAGAATCTCGGTCGCTTCCAGCTGTCATTGGGCCAGGTGGAGTGGGGAGCCGTAGTCTTCGACGAGGCCCAGCAGATCAAGAACCCAGAGATTCTGACCTCTCGAGCAGCCAAAGGTCTTCAAGCCGACTTCAAACTCCTCTGCACCGGCACACCCGTCGAAAACTCACTTCGCGACATTTGGAGCTTGTTGGACACTGCCCAGCCCGACCTGTTGGGCAGCTGGGCGGAATTCCGTGAACGGTGGATCAAGAATGTCGAGAACCTGCCTGTCGGTGAACAAGTTGTGCAAGGCCGGGAACTGCGCGAGCATATCGGTCGCTTCATGTTGCGGAGAACCAAAGAGGACAACATTCAGGATCTCCCCTCGCGGACCGTGCACACGGGGCTGGCCGAGGAAGCCGCTGCAGGTTCGTCGAAGCCCGGATATGTGTATGACCCCCGACTGATGAACGATATGCCGGGAGCGCAGCGGATGGCATATGACCAGGTTTTGGAATCTCATCGCCCTCGCAAAGGCGGGGCGTTGGAAACGATCCAGAAGCTGCGCAGTGTCAGCCTCCACCCGGCGACCGTGCCGGAATTCGGGGCATCCTGGTCCGCGGCCGAATCGGCACGGATCAATGGAATGATCGAAGTTCTCGACGAAATTCGAGAGGCTGACGAGAAAGCGATCATCTTCGTCATCAGCAAGACAGTCCAAACACGACTGGCTGTCTGGTTGCACGAGCGATATGGGATCACACCGAAGATCGTCAACGGCGAGACGAAGGCAGTCGCAAGTGGGTCGAAGAAGGCGAACCTTACGCGCAAGGGCATCATCACGGATTTCGAGGCACAACCGGGGTTCAACCTCATCATCATGTCACCCCTGGCAGTCGGAGTCGGCCTGACCGTGGTCGGAGCCAACCACGCCATTCATCTCGAACGCCATTGGAATCCGGCGAAAGAGGCGCAAGCGACGGATCGGATCTACCGAATCGGGCAGACGAGACCCGTCCATGTGTACTTGCCGCTGGCGAACCACCCGAGCCTCAGTTCGTTCGACGTCAATCTGGATGCCCTGCTACGCTCGAAGACCGACCTCAAAGACGCAGTGGTGGTTCCGGGCAAGGTCGAGGACGAACTGATGCGCAAGATGGGAGTCTCCGACACCGAGGCAGTTCAGTAGAACGATTCGTCTCGTCGTGAGCAGTCCAATTCCGATCGCTCAAGTCGCAGTTCAGTTGCTGTCGTTGAGAAGTCGACGTAAACTGTATTTCGTATGCTCCGCGTGGACCGCTGGTTTTGACCATGTCGCCGGGGCACTGCTTTTTTGACATACTTTTCGCATGTCGGACCAATGGATTGATTCGTGGCTCGGTGTTGCGCGCTTCCAACGATACATAGACGAGTGTGCCGGAGATCGGGCGAAGGCGCTCGACCTGTATGAGTGGAACGTCGAAGCCGGCCAAGCACTCATGCATGACATCGCTCACTTCGAAGTTGCACTGCGCAACGCTTATGATGCCGCAATCTCAGCTGCGTGGCCCCACGAGAAACACTGGCTCCTCCACCCCGAATCTCCAGCCGTGATGCCTATCTGGAGGACGAAGACGGTCCAGGGCATCAAACGCGGATCGGACGTCAATTTCCGCACGAGGAAAAGCGTTGACGACGCAATCAGATCATGCGGCTACGGAAAGGCGAATCCGGGAAAGGTCATCGCCGAGTTTTCATTTGGTTTCTGGCGGCAGCTCACCAACGAATGCCATGGAGAAGGCTGTCTGGGTGCCTTACCTGCACACAGCGTTTCCCAAGGGCACAGAGCGGCGTAAGGTCGACTCACAAATTTCAGCAGTCAACCAACTGCGTAATCGTATTGCCCACGACGAGCCCCTATTCACTTCCACTGTTGTCCCGAGTGATACTCACGAAGACATGTTGGCCTGCCTCATGCTGTTTGCCCCAGCCGTGCACCACCATATTGTTAGTACGTCGAAGGTCGCTGAAGTGCTCGCGGATAAACCTACGGTGGACAAGGGTGAATCCGATGGTTTCGCCTGAACCGAAAATCAATACCTGGGTAAAGACCGCTGTCATCGCAAATCGTGACGTTCTATCAGGCAGTCAGTAGCACCTCGGCGACGGCTCCCAGCAGCGGCAGGTGGATGAGCACCTGGTGCGGCGGGGTGCCGTGCGTCGTCTGCAGCGCCTGACTGTACACGGACAGCTGCCCCAGGTAGTTGTCCCGGATGTGTCCGATCGGGTCGGTACCCGGATAGGACTTGTGGTCGACGAGGATATTGTCCCCATTCGGCACAAGAATGCGGGAGTCGATCCAACCTTCCATCACCTGCGCATGATTGTTGCGCCACGCGATCGGGGACTCTGTGACCACCTCGGCGCCGGGGTACGTCGTCTCCACCCATTCGGTCCACCGTTTACCGACCTCGATGAGCAGATCCGCATTCAACACACCGTCGGCATCCCAGCGCGAGAGGATCCTCTCGGCTGCCGCACCCCTCAACTCATCCGTCAGCTTCGCCAACGGCAATCCCAAGTAGGCGTGGACTGCATCGCCGACCCGGTCCCAGTCCTTGCCGCCCCTCGCCACCAGCGGCTCCCCCAACTCGGCGAGAATCTTCACGTCCGCCTCAACTCCGTCTGAGGGCACATTGCTCGCGGTGAACCGTGCTGGCAATCCAGCACCTGTGGGCGCGGAGTTTCTGACGGGAATGTCTGTGCGGGTGAAGAATGAACGCGGCGGGCCAGCCGTATCAGTTGCCGAGCTCTCTTCGACGTCAGTCGGGAAGGCACTGATCCGCATCGGCAGATCATGCACCGTGCTTCCGCCACCGTGGTCGCGCCGGTTGGCGATGCTCAGGATGCCATTCTCCTCGGTCGCTCCGACAGTCTGGTCAGTGATCGTCGGCAGGTCCCACTCAAGGAGGTCTTCAGAAACAGACTTGGTGAGGACGTTGTCCTTCCCTGCAGGATCTCCGAACGCCACAATGCTGTACGTTTCAGCACGAGAGAGCGCAACGTAGAGCAGTCGCGCGGTCTCATCTTTTTCTGCCTGATTCGCGCGACTGACCGCGTCGAGGTGCCGCAATCGGTCCTTCAGCGGGTCGTAGCCTTTGAGTACGCGAGGCAGATACCGCAAAGCACGATTCGCTAAGGGGTACCGCGCGTCGAAGACAGATGCCTTCTCCACGGTGATCTCTCTGTGCCCATAGTCCTTATCTACCGGTACACCGACAATGACAACTGGCCACTGCAGACCCTTCGACTGGTGCATCGTCGTCACGAGCACGGCGTCATGGGCCGTCGTCTGCTCATAGGATCCGGCCGCCTCGGTGAGGTGATCGAGCAGGCCTGCTGGAGTGACCGGCGAACGCGTCTGTTCCGCAGCGTCCGCATATTCACCGGCGATCTGGCACAGGGAATCAAGCGTTGCCAGACGGTTCTCCGGTGTTGTCCACGATTTGATCCGCTGCGGCAGGTCGAGGGCATCGATGATGCTCAGCAGCAGGTCGACCGGTGAGTGATGAGCGGCATTGAGCGCCAGTTCCGACAGGGCAGCCAGCGCCGGATCATCCCACCACGTCCGAGGCTGGTCACGCCGTTCTTTCTTGTCGACGATCCGTGCCGCATCTTCGAACCATGTGTCGTGGTTGCCGTGGTCGGGCATGAGAGTGACGAGTTCGGCGAGCGCCACAGCGTCGTCCCGGTCGACGACCGCGGCCAAACCGGCGGCAACGAACTGTCCTTCCCTGGTTGAAAGCAGATCGCTGGTCGACCCCACTGCGCGGATGCCGCGTTCGCGAAGTTCAGAGACGACCCGGGAGACTTGAGAGTTCGTGCGAACGAGGACAGCGATATCACCCTGTTTGACTTCGCCGTCGGACAATTGAGGCGAGCGTTGCAGAAAGTCTTCAACTCCCGTGGCAATGGCTTTACCCATCCGCGTGTCCGCGGATCGAGTTCCGCCGGCTGTCGTGGTCGGTACCCAGAGTTCGCGGCTGCCGATGTGGCGCAGGTGTTCACGCTGTGGCGGGATGCTCAGCACAACCTCGTCTTCCTTCTGGTCGGCGAAGACCGAGCTGAAGAGAGTATTCGACAATTCGAGAGCCGGTTCGGTCGAGCGCCAGGACGCGCCGAGGTTCTCCGAAGTGGCCTTGCCCAGTTCTGTCTTTCCGTCGATGAGTGCCGAAAAGACATCGTTCATCAGCTCGGGGTCCGCCCCGCGGAAGCCGTAGATAGCCTGCTTGCGGTCGCCCACCCAGATGACTTCGTCGACGAGGTCGGCGAGCTCCATAAAGATCGCCAGTTGGATGGGAGACGAGTCTTGGAACTCATCGACGGCAAGCAGTCGGTAGCGAGAGGCGATCGATGCCCTGACTCGTTCGTTCGTGCGCAGCAGGTCAAGGGCGCGAACCTCCTGGTCGACGAAATCCATCACCCCGAGAGTGTTCTTATGTTCCTCATAAGCCGACAGTGACGCGATCGCTGTGTCAATGACGAGGGTGATCAGTGCCTCGATGTCAGAGTGGAAGGCACTGTTGGCGAGGAGCTCTTCAGACACGAGGCGAGCGCTCGACTCATCGAGAACCTGTTTGGGCACTGCTCCGGGCGCCTTCCCACCTGGCACGGCCGTGTACTTCCGCTCTGCCACCTTCGCCCATGTCGACCACGGGACCCGCGCGAACGGAGCAGCCTCCTCGGCGCCGTTCTCGAGTCCACTGAGGAAACGGTCCAAGGTCACGAGGCTGCCTTCGACGTTGCCTTCGTTGGTCTTCGTCACCTTCGGTCTCTCAGACGGAGGTTCCTCGCCGTTCTGGAAGACTCGCAGCGCGTCGCGCAGCTGCTCGATGTCGCCGACCAACCTGTCACGCCACTTCTGCCGTCCGTCTCCCCCAGCGGCAGGAAGAGCTGAGAGGAAGAGCTCAGCCGAAACGCGTGCCGATGCTCGCAGTTCGGCCTCGCCGAGGTGGTTCGCCCGGGCCGCCTCGGCGACGGATCTGACCAGGTCCGACCAGACAACGGGTCCGTGGCCGAACGAGTTCGAATCAGCGGGACTGCCGTTATGACCGGTACGGACGAGCAGATCGCGGTGAGTGGCTTCAGCTTCGGCAACAACCGCGTCAACGGCCGTGGTGAAGACGATCGCCTGTTCCGGTTCGTCGAGAACACGCAGCTCTGGTGAGAACCCCGCGTCGATGGCGTATTCAGTGACGAGGCGACCGGACATCGAGTTGATGGTGCCGATGAGTGCGGTGCTGATCTCCTCGGCGGCGGTGATGTTCCCGTCATCGAGGAGTCGCTTCTGCGTCTTTTCGACGAGGTCGGCCGCGGCGCGGACGGTGAAGGTGGTGGCGATGACTTCGCTGGCGCGAAGGACGGGTTGGCCGTCGTCTGTTGTCTGCGACAGTCGTTCGGAGAGCACTTCCGTCAGTCGGTAGGTCTTTCCCGAGCCTGCCGAGGCGGTGATGACGTGAACGCTCATGAGTGGTCCCCCGCGATGCCGTAGATGAGGTTGAAGTTGCTGTAGGACTGGTTCTTGACCACAAAGAGACGGTCTTCTTCCAGCTCATCCGCTTTGATGGTCTTGAGCGCTTTGTCGACCCGTGTGTTCTTGATCTGGGGGTTGACGCCGAATTCCGCATGGACGTCTGCGTTGATGGAATCGAAGCGGCCGGTGGCGATGGCTGACAATGTGTGTTCGATCGAGGATTGAATGAGCGGCCATAGTCCTGCGGGATCGCCTCCCAGTCCGTTGCCGTCATCATCGAAGCTGTCGGCCGCTCCCCCATTGAAATTCTCGTCGAGGCCGGAGTCGGTCGAGATGAAGCGTCCTTGTTTGAGCATGAAGTACGCGGTGATTGGGTTGGCGCCCGTCGGGGAATCGATGGTGTGAGAGTAGACGCTCAGCTGGACGGCTTCACCGTCATCGATCATCGTTCGATAGCGCTTTTCATAGTTCGCCCATTTGAGGTCGATGATTGCCGGTCGGCTGTCGCTGAACGCGCCTTCAAGATCGCGCTGTCCTCTCAGCTGAACGGTCATTGCTTCGCCTGCGACGGTCAGTACCCAGTCGTGGTCGAAGCCGGTTTCGGCGCCGACGATCGTGATGCCGCGGTTTCTGAGCGTGGTGAACAGATGAACCAACGACGCGGTTGCGGTGGACCTGATCGTGTTTTTACGTGCCAGCTGCCCCGGCAGGAGCAGCTCGGAAGCGAACCGTGGGACTAAGCGGTCGAAGGTCTTAGCGATGTCGGCGGGGGTGGTCAGCGAGGTGTCGGTGTCTTTCGTCTGCACGAGGTGTTCGACTACGGCGTGAACCAAGTTGCCGATCATGCGGTTGTCTGCGGGGATGTCGAAAGTGAACCCGCGGCTGAGGCCGAGGCCGCGTTCGAGCGTCCAGCCCAACGGGTCGGAGAGCAACTGGTCGATCTGGCTGAAGGACAGGGTCTCGGGCAGGAGGTGGCGGAAGTCGCCTTCGAGGACGCGCGAGACTCTGCTCGGTGCACTGAACTGTTCGAGGCTGGCCGTCGACGTCGGAATGGCGACGTCAATCAGTTGCCATGTCCCGTCTGTGATGAGATCCGCGACGGAAAGAGCGATCATCGGATGGGAGAGCACTGTGTCGACCGATGCGTTTGGAAAGCGGTCGCCATCTGCAGCGGCGATGTCTTCTGCCAGTCGAGCGAGCACTGGGTGGAGGGTCACCGGTTCGCCTCGGCTGGTCTCGGGGCAGAAGCAGGTGAGGTTCACAGCGGCGCGGAGACCGTCGAGTTCGGTGGCTTGTCTCAGTCGTTCCTTCTCCGTCGACGTGGAGATCCGAACTCCAGATTGCGCCAGTGCGTCGATTTCGGCAGGGTCCCAGGTCTCGTTCGCCGAGGTGGCTGAGCGCTGTGAGCACCACCAGACGACGGTATCCGAGCCTTCCGGGACTTCTGCGGGGCTGGTGACGACCGTCCAGTCGGCGGCTTGGGCATGGGCGTCGACTCGGGTTGCAGTCGGTGCACTGGATTCTGCGATGTCGAAGAGCTCGCGGACTCGAATGGTGTTCGTACCGAGCCGGGAGATGGCGGCGCGGAAGGACGCGAGGTGGGTGGCCGCCTCGGCGATCAATGCGGTGGTGTCGTCCTGTCCTGTGTCATCGGCACGGTTACCGCTCAATCTACGCAAGCGTGTGGTCAACCAGTCCAATGCGGGGTTGAGGGAGGCGAGGTCGAGCTTGCCTGAATCGACTGCCGGCGGCCTGGTGCGCAGGAAACCGTCAAGTGCTTGCGCGGTCTCCCAGGTTCGGGTGGCGATTTCGGAATTCTCGGCTGTTCGGGATTTCAATTGGTCGAGAGCGTGCATCCACGCGGACTCAGGGTCGCTGGAGATACCCGGTTCTTGGGTGAGAGCTTGCAAGAGGACCGACGACACTCCCTGCGGAACGAGCGACGTGCCGGACGACGATGCGTCACTTGTGCCGAAGGAGAGATGCAGGAACTCGGCGACTCGACGGATGTCGGTCGGGGGCAAGACAGCGCCGAGGAAGACAGGGAGTATCTGTGCGGCCGGACTTGCCGCGTTGGAGTCGGCGATTCCGAGCGTCGGTGCCCGGCGTCGTGCCAACTGTTGATCGAGGACGGCGGTGGCATCGCCGGCGATGATGCAGATGCGCTCTCGGTCGTTCACATTTGCGAGATACCTGGCGGCCGCCTCGGCGGTGGACCAGTTATCGGGGCCGCGCACGATGGTGAGTTTCGGCGCTTCCGTTGGTGCTGCGGCCTCCGTGACGGTCACACCTGCAGCTTCTACCGCACCGAGGATGTCCTGCCACACCTGCGGGAGAGTATCCCTCTTGTCACGGAGTTCGATCGAATCGATTCCAAGCGGCCAACTAACTCCGTGCAGCCGAAGCAGCTCGAGCGTCTCGCGCACGTCGTCTGCACGACCGGGCGCAAGCGTCGCGGCGGTGTCATGTGGCGGACCGATCACGACGAGACTTTCGACTGTAGCCAAGGCGTCGAGTCGAGGGTGTGCGGAGTAATCCTGGCCGTCATTGGCCGGTTTCCAACCAGCCTCGATCGCGTCGTCGCGCAGCTCGAGCAGGTGGTGGGCGGTGTTCCAGGGGTCGTTAGCGAACGACCGGCGATACCAAGGATGGTCAGCTTGTGCCAGCAACGACCGATATTGGGCGACGCGGATTGGACGATCGACGCTGGGACGGGTCGTGCCCAATCGAGTCTGGAGGATGCCGAGCAAGCCGAGCGGGCCGGTGACGACTGTCGTTCCCGTCGTATCGGTCGACCACGGTGCCCGATCGAGGTTCCATCCGAAGACGATGCGCATGTGTGGTCCTTCCCTCAGCCCATCCACGGCTCATTGCAGTTTCTTCACAGAGCGAAGTAGTAGTCCCGGATGTACTGTGACATCAGCGCCCGACGCTCGTTGAGGAAATGCGAATAGTTCTCAGCAGAGGTGGTTCGAAGAGACTGAGGAACCGCGTTCTCTGCGAACGACACTTCGAGTTCGGTCTCAGTGGCGATTTCGCCGAGAGCCAGGTTCCCCGACTGAATCTGCTGGTCGACCCGTTCGATGTACGACGCTGGTTCAGAATCTTGAATAGCGATGTTCACAGGAGTTTCGGTGATCGCGAAGTTCGCGATCTGGTTGTACTGATTTCGGTCTGTGATTCCAGAATTGACGAGGTAGTTCTTCGGAACCAGATGGTGGATGTCTCCACTTTCCTCGGTCATCTGGCGCACGGTGATGTGCTTGGACAGGAAGCCTTTGGCGTTCTTGTGGATCTGTGCGGCTCTGAACGTGTTGAAGTAGGGGCTGCGGGTGCTCGTCGTGATCATGTTCGACGGCAGCTCCACATTCCAGAATCCATCGGTGAGTTGTCCCCGTTCGATCTCGTCCAAGAGAGCAACGGCACCCGTCTCTGCGATCTTGCGGATATCTGCTTCGAAGCGGGTTTCGAACGACCCCGAGTACCTTCCTGTGAGCATCGACATGACGAACCATCGTCGAACGATCGACTTGACCTCTCCGTCGGTCAAGGTGCCTCCGGCCTTCAACTGGATGAACAGCGCGTAGGCGAAATTGAGGGCGTTCTTGGAGCTGATCATCTTTGCACCGGTGAAGCCAGACGATTTGATGGTGAGCAGAAACTGCTGATAGCTGTACTGGTTGACGATTTCGAGGAGCACTTTCTCAAGTGTTTCGAACGACCGTCGGCCAAGTTCGTCGCTGAAGGTCCGCGTGTCGAAGTCACGGCCCGACAGCAAGCTGACCAAGGACGACATCCGGCCCCGGCCGAAGCCGCGCAGTCCGGCAACTCGAATGACATCGGTATAGTCCGGGTCGTACAGGTCGGACGTGTCATTGCGGAGCCAGGCAATCTTGTCCAAATAGCCAGATTCGGCAAATGTCCGATCGTTCTGTGCGATCTCAGTGTAGGCGTGGGGGTGTTTGGCCAAGTGGCAGAAATAGTCGATCAGCTTCCGCAGATTGGACCCGAATTCGCCGTGGCTGGAGATCTTGCTCATGGCGAAGTCAGCGCCTGAAAGTGTCACCCCCTTGGAATTGATGCGGATGAAGATCTCTGTGACCGTGTTGATATCGAGGTCGTCAGCCAGCGTGATGATGCCGACCTGGGAGTTGTGAATGCCGGCCAGCTTCTCAAACGCCTTCACCACTGACGTTTCGTCTGCCTCGGGGTTCCGCGACAGGTAGTGGTTGATCGAGCCGAATGTCGTTGCCGATGAACTCATGAATTCCGCGATGTCCGAGACCCATGCGTCATCACGGTCGAGGAACGGCGTCAGCGTCTCGAACTTCTCGGTCTGGGGATTGAACGCGATCTTGATTCGCTTCTTCGCATAGTTCTTGTCGACGACTTCATGGCCGACGAGGGCAGCGGTCATTGCCGTAATGCGCTGTTGGCCATCGATGAGGATCTGTTTGAACCCAGAAGTCGAACCGTCTTTCAATCCGACATCCTGGCTCTGCCAGGTGATGAGGTAGCCGACGGGGTATCCGTTGTAGAGGGAGTCGAGCAGATCTCTGACTTTGGTTGACGACCATACGAACGGACGCTGCAGCTCCGGGATCGCAATCTGCCCACTTTTGACCCAGCTGAGCAGCGTATCGACCTGTTCCTGCCGCACCGTATATTTGGCCACGTTGCACCCTTCTCTCATCCTCGATACGCGTCTGCCGCATCGTCCTCAGACTACAACAGTCGCTGCCGAGAAGATCTCACAGCAGGAGACAGATTCAGACACACACCGACCTGACCTTCGCAGACGCAACGGATACGGTGAGCCTTACTGCCTCGGCGTCAAATACTGCTGTGCTGAGCGACGATCCTGCGAACGGCTGCTTCCAATTCGGGGATGTCGTCTCGGGCTGTCACCCAGACGATCGTCCTTGATGTGTCGAAGTATCGATGCGCGAGCGAATCGCGCATTCGGATGATTTCAGCCCACGGAATCGAAGGCTCGCCGGCGAACACCGACTGAGGCACGTCTTTCGCTGCTTCGCCGATTTCGATCAGTCGGACTCTGATCGCGTCAAACATCATGTCTTCGTCCGAACCAGCACGCTGCAGATAGCTTGTGATGGCCTCACAGGCGGAAAGCATGTCGAGCAGCCGCAAATTCGGGTCACGGGTCACAGCGGAACCTCATCGAGCACCGCCGTTTCTGACACCGAAGCCTTGAGCCCGTTGCGGGGAATGAGGTCGACTTCTCTCCCCAGGATGCGTTCGGCGACAGATCGCATCTTCATCAGCTTGAAGAGGCCGACTGAATCGTCGACGTCAATGAGCAGATCCACGTCACTGTCGGGTCGATCATCGCCACGCGCCACACTGCCGAACACGGAGACATTGTGGCCTCCGAGTTCGGCGAGCTTCGCGATGAGCTCGGCGGAGTGGGTTCGGACCTTGTGCAGTGATTCCGGTTCGGGTTCAACCACGAGACGGAATCCCGCCGCCGTCAGCAGGACGTCCAATGCTGAGGCTGAGGGCTCGCGTCGCCCTTTTTCGTACGAGCTGATGACGCTTTGCGCGACCCCTGATCGTTCCGCCAGCACAGATTGGGTCAGACCCGCGTCTTCGCGGGCCCGACGGATCATCGCACTGGCTCTCGACATAGCAACATTATAGTGTATCCGCAATAAGGGCTGTCGGGTTCGGCAGAAAGTCCACCTCCACGATCTGCCGGGACTGTCTATCAGTGCGAGAGAGCAGGGCCTCCTCAAATAGTTTGAGACGTCCTCAGAAGCAGGCGGAAGCGGACCCGGCTGCTGCGATCAACAGCCGAATTGGAGCAGATGGGCTCCTGCACGTGCCGAGACGGCGCAGCCGAAAACCCTATGTCAGTACCGACGTCTACTGTTGTTTCAAGCACTTCACAAAGGAGACAACGATGACTTCTCGTTCTGTTCACCCGGCTCCTGTCCTTACGTTGATCAGCCCTGCCCGCAGTTCCGATGACCCCAGCGCCGCCGTGGCCGCTGAGAACCTCGCTGGTCCAGCAGTGGGGTCAGTCGATGCAGTTGTACGGGCACCTCGGACCGAGGACCACTTCGTCAGAATAGTGTCGTCCCGGCCCAGCAGTGAGGTCAATCCGCATCTGTGGACCTGGCAGGCGGAAGCCCTCGACGCATGGCATCAGTCAAAGTGCCGAGGTGTCGTCGAAGCCGTGACCGGGGCGGGCAAGACGATGATCGGCATCACCGCGGCTTTTGAGGCGTTCCGCCAGGGCATCAAAGTGCTTGTTCTGGTCCCGACTGCGGAATTGCAGTCACAATGGCAACGCCGTCTGATGGAGACCCTGCCCCAGGCAGGTGTCGGTACGCTCGGGAACGGGCGGCGAGATTCCCTCGGCGCTTGCGACATTCTCGTGGCCATCATCAATTCGGCGACTCGGGCGGAGCTGCTGAAAGAGCATTCGGACGGTCTGCTCATTGCAGACGAGTGCCACCGGTACGCGGCGAAGTCATTTTCGAAGGCTCTGCGGTCCGACTTCCGCTACCGTCTCGGTCTGACCGCGACCTATCAGAGGCCGGACAAAGCGAATACAGCCGTTCTCGATCCCTATTTCGGTGGCGTCGTCTTTCAGATGTGGTACGAACGTGCTCTGCGCGACGGCGTGATCTCCGAATTCGACATTGCGTTTGTCGGGATCGGTTTGACCGACTCAGAACGCGGCGAATATCAGATCGCGAGCTCAGCGATCAGCAAACTCGGCATGTCCCTGAAGAACAAGCTGAATCTTCAGGAGGCTTCGTTCGATCAATTCATGGTCGCCATCCAAACGCTGGCCAAGAAGAAGAATGATCTTTCTCCGATTGTGTTCATGGCCCGGAAGTATCTGGACGCGGTCGTGAAGCGACAGCAGGTGCTCACCAACGCGAAGAACAAGATGAAGATCCTCGAGGGAATCGCGCCGGTGATCGCCGAGTCCAAGGGAAGTCTCATCTTCTCGCAGACGGTCGATTCATCGAGCCAGGCCGCGCATGTGCTTCAGCGAGCGGGAATTGAGACCAAGGCTGTGTCGTCGGCGTCGAAGCCGCACGAGCGTCGCGGGGCCATGCAGCAGTTCGCCAACGGTTTCGCGAAGGTTCTGTGTGCTCCGCGCCTCCTCGACGAGGGCATCGATGTCCCCGATTCGGATCTTGCAGTTGTGCTCTCCGGCAGCAAGCAGCCTCGCCAGACCATTCAGCGTCTTGGACGTATCATCCGACGCAAGGACGACGGACGACACGGACGATTTGTCGTTCTGTATGCGATCAACACGATTGAAGACGAGACTCGGAATCGCGATCAACAGTTCGGAGCAGTTGTCCCGTCCGCCCGACGGATCGCGGATTTCACCGAAACACAGATACGCGAGCTGCGGAAATTCCTGAGGGGGCCGGTTCCTGAAGCACCGATTGCGCCGCCGGAAGCTCCCGGTAGCCGCTCTGCGTCAGAGCCGACACTGTCCGTCGGTCCGACAATCGAGCATTTCGTTCCACCACCTCTGCTCGCCGAGGACCTCCCCGATCAGAGCGGCGGAGATGAGCAGCCCTCATCGAAGAAGATTGTCCTCGTCAAGGACGCGGACGACGAACTTCAGGAGCTTCTGCGCAGTGTCACAGATACTGACGACCTCCTCGGTGTCTACCTCAAACAGATCGGCCAATATCCGCTGCTCAGCGCCGCTGAGGAAGTCGAAGTCGCCAAACGTATCGAAGCCGGCATGTACGCGAAGCACGTGCTCAGCCTTGGGCAATATCAGACCAGGCGTGAACGCAGGGCACTCGAGTGGGTTGACGCCGACGGAGCCACCGCCTATGAGGACATGGTGACGTCCAATCTGAGGTTGGTCGTGTCGATTGCCAAAAGGCTCAACCGCAGCAAACTCGACCTCCTTGATCTCATTCAAGACGGCAATCTGGGTCTTGTCCGAGCGGTCCAGAAATTCGACTACACCAAAGGCAATAAGTTCTCCACCTACGCTACCTGGTGGATTCGTCAAGGAATTGACCGCGGGATCGGGGACACTGCCAAGACAATTCGCCTCCCAATCCACCTCATCGAGAAGGCCTCAGAATTCTGGAACTGCATGCGCGATGATGAGTCCCGTGCCGCTTGCGACCATGATCATTCGAAAGTCGAGCAGGCACTCCGGATGCAGCCGGCCTCCCTGGAGGGCTACCTCGAACTTCAGTGGGACGGACACTATGCCGAGAGCCTGATGTCGTTCGACGACCGCATTGCCGATCCGGACGTATTCACTGACGACCCTGAGACGAAGATCGTAGATGGGGAGCTGCTGGAGACCGTCAACTCCGTCGTCGACAGTCTGCCTGCACGTGAAGCGGAGATCATTCGCCGTCGATTCGGGTGGAATGGCGAACCACCTCAAACCCTTGATGCCATCGGCAATCGGTTCGCGGTGACACGTGAGCGCATCCGCCAATTGGAGAAGAAATCACTTGAGAAGCTCAAGGAACAGTTCGAGGCCCACTCATTCTTCGCTGAGGTCAGCTTTCCTGCTCCGAAAAGTTCGACGGCCGGGATTTCGATCAGCAATTCGTCTATGCAGGTCACAGACGATGACCCGAAATCAACTGAATAGGTGATCAGAAATACGAGACATGGCTGCTTAGTCGACGAATTGAATGAGTCTTAAGCCTCCAGCATGAGGATTCTGAGACCGATGATCGCTCTTTGGAAGGACCGGTACCTGTGCCGACAAGGAAAAGGCGAGGAAAATCGCGATTACCGTCCGTTCACCACGATGGCGGGGAGATCAAGTCGGACCGATCCGACATTCTCAGGTCAGAAGCCAGACGTAGTGTAGGTGACAGATAGTTTTTCGATGGGAAGGATCGAACTGTGACTTTCGCCGAAAACCAGAGCACACCCCTGGTCGAGGTCTGCGAGGCGCACCTGACATGAATAGCTTTGTCACGTCACTCCTACCGTCGCTGTCGAAGAGTCTGTCCGAGACATTCAACATCTTTCGAGTCATGCATCACGGAACTCACGAAAAGCAGCTTTCGAATGTGTTTGCATGGCTTCTGACTGCCGATGCGACTCATAATCTGGGTGACAGATTTCAGGCTGCATTTGTTAAGAGAGTCAATGAGCGTGTACACGGCAACAATCAGTTGCCACTCACCGGGTACCGGATAGTCCAGGAAGTCGACACGCGCATGGGTGAGTTAAACGATCCCAATGAAGGCATGGACATCGCCGATATCATTCTGTGGCGGAACGATGCGGCACTCGTCGTCGAAAATTACGGGACCTCTGATGGGCACGGACACAGTTACCAGCAGTACCTGGCCCACGGATCGGCGGGCGACAGAAGGGCCGTCGTAGTCCTGCTCTGCCACCGTCACGAAGCTCATCTGCAAAAAGACGGGTGGGAACTGGCCACTGTCGTGACCTATTCGGAAGTGCTGTCCGACTTGAAAGCTCAGGTCGACAGTGACTCGAAGTGGCGCCGCGAACACCCTGAGCAAGAATTCTTCATCAATCAGATGTACCAGCATTTCGTGAAAGGCCCGGAAGCAGTGAATGTCACCGACCAACTGTCCTTCATTAAAGCCATGTGTGAGACCGGCGAGTCCGCTCGATACAGCTACCGACCTCGCGACCGAGCAACCCAAGAATTTGCCGACCTAGTCGCCGAGCATGCTCGCAAGCAGTTCGAAGACAGCCGTGCAACTTTAGCCAGGGTAAAGGACCGGCTTCGTAGCTTCTCACGGTCGGTTCTCGTGGACCAGGTCAATGCCAATCTTGGAACTGGACACGTTGAGAAGGTCGTAACTCGTTTCTCAGGACAATGGGAATGGTGCGTTGAGTTGCAACGAACCGATTCGGAGCGGACTATATTCCTCGAGTTTGGACCCACTGCAGTGGTCGAAAACGAGCGTGCCGACGCGGCCATTGACGACCCGGATTTTGGTCAGGTATTCGCCACACTTCGAAATCCAGAAACCGGGGGCATCTCCAGGATTGCTCATACAGGAGTGAGCCTTGCCGAAGTGATCTCAGGTATTAATCGAGAAGACACGCGCCTGCGTGACGCAGTGCTGTCGATCACGCAAAACGACTCCTAGACGCGTGCATTGATCGAACAGTTGATTACTGCCTCAGAATAACTATTCTCAAGACACACCAAGAAACTCCCGCATTGCCGGCAACTCCCTCCGAGCCTGCGACAACCCCATCCGATGAGCAGCAGCTAGCCGCGAGAGATCGCGAGTGCTGTTGTCGACCGGCATGCGGTCGGGGACGAAGACGTGAGCTTTGCCCTCTTCTTCAAGCGCGAAGATGCGTTCGCGGGTCTCGTTGTAGCACTTCCACCGGGTCAGCAGTGCTTCTGCCAATGCCGGATACTTTCGGAAGATGCCGCGAAAGACTGCGGGGAATTTCTGCGGCTCTTTCCGGTAACTACGTTCCTGGGTCAGCACAATGACGAACTTCTCGAAGCCTTCGCGCTGTGCCTGACTCAACGCGATGCCGCCGTCCTCGCCCATTGCACCGTCGACGTACACGTGCCCATCGAGGTGCACCGGAGGCATAAGCCCCGGCATTGTCGAGGAAGCACGGACTCGAACCATGAGGTCATCGATGTGGGGTGTGTCCTCCTTCGACCACACCACGTCCTCGCCGGACTCTGCATCGAAAGCGACGATCCGCATATCACCCTCGCTCGCCTGGAACGCCTCCCAGTCAAACGGCAATGCCTCGTTCGGCCCACCAGCTTGCTGGTAGATGTATTCGGCATTGAACATACCCTGGCCGCGCGCAAAGTATCGGAAGCCTCCGAACTGCTCGTCGGCAGCGAATTCAACAAAGGACCGGCGGGCCCGCCTCGTATCGCCAGACAGATAGTTCACCGTGTTCGATGCTCCGGCGCTGATTCCGGCGACCCAGTCGAAGGACAGTCCTTCTTTGAGCAGCGTGACGACCACGGCACTGGTGAGCGAAGCTCGCATGCCTCCACCTTCGAAAATGAGAGCGGTATCGCTGATCCGTTGTAGGTCTGTGGCCTTCGGGCCCTGGTCAGATGCGGTCATGGGGATCATCCTAGCGATCGCCACCCGCCGTCGACGCGCAAACCCCACGATCGCTCACTTGCAGCAGTTCGACTGCATTCCCATGCACTGCTGCAATTGCTACAATTGGGAGACGGTTTGGAGGCACATCATGACCGCTCATGCATTTGAGCCAGCACGGTACGACACGCAAACGGCACAGGATCTCGAATGGTCGCAGATCAATGTTGAAGGGCTGAGCCCTTCCGACGTCGAAAGTGCATTAGAGCTGTACCGAGAGATCATCAAGGAGCAGCTCCACGAACGCGAGTCCCTGATCGCCCGCCTGACCCAGGCATACCTGTCGAAGACTGTTCAGCTCATTCCCGAAGCCACACAGCGGCAGGCGCAGCGAAGCGTGTCCTTCCGCGCCCGTCTCCTGGAAGAGGAAGGCGCAGAGACCTATGAGTCTCTGGCCATTCTGCGTGGTTCTTCCCAGAGCACCACCAGGGCGTGGGTCGCAAGACACCGCGACAAGTTCGCAATGTTCACCCTTGAAGCCGAAGGCAGGACTCTCATCCCCAAGGTGCAACTGACCGATCGCGGGATGCTCAGGAAGAATGTTGCCGCACTGATCAAGCCCTTGGCCGAGGCGGAGCTCGGCGGTTGGGGACTCTGGTCTTGGTTGACTGCACCCACTAGCCTGCTCAGCGATGAAATTCCCGCAGTCGTCGCCGAAAGCAGTCCGGAACGCGCTCGAACAGCAGCTGAACTCTATGCGGAAGACCTGCGGGATGCGAAGGACCGAATGGGATGAGTCCGGACTTCCTCCCGAGGGAGCGACTCGACTGCCCGGACCCTGCGAACTGTCCGGTCGCAGCTAAGAAGCTAACTCACGCTGCGATTTCCGGCACTTTGCCGACGACAGTGCTGCAGGCAGACAGCGAGTGGTTCCGGATATTCAACGCGGTTGACGATTATGCGACGCCCAATCCCGGGAAAGGAAATTCACGCTTCTCACCGTTCGACGCGCTGAGCACAGGCTTGCGTGTTCCCAGCATGTATCTTGCAGAGACTCTCGAAGGGGCACTGCTCGAAACCAGCTTCCACGACGTACCGATCACAGCGCCGCGGGAAGTCAGCATCGCCACGCTCCACGGCATGGGCCACGCTCACGTCAGGCTTCCCACAGACCTCGTCATTGCCGACCTTCGTGATGGGGCTCTGAAATCCTTGGGCGTCTCACGGAGCGCACTAGCTTCCAGCTCCCGAGAGCACTACCCGTGCACTCGGCGGGTGGCGAAGAGTATCCATGCTTCGCTGCCGGATGCTGCTGGAATCGTCTGGCATTCGCGGCAGGCCGAGATCAACCGACGCCCCGAGGTGAAGGT
This sequence comes from Brevibacterium sp. VCM10, assembly GCF_000583215.1. NCBI lineage: Bacteria > Bacillati > Actinomycetota > Actinomycetes > Micrococcales > Brevibacteriaceae > Brevibacterium > Brevibacterium sp. VCM10. The sequence continues at coordinate 87,967 of NZ_JAJB01000046.1, read as the reverse complement.
GCTCGTCATCTTCGGGGACCGAGCACCCGTCGACCGTGGAGATTGGGAGCTCGTCCCCAATCATTCGTCGTTCGGTGCGCTCCTCGACGGTTCTGGAAAACTGCTTGTAGACCGACTAGCCGATTCGCTCGGCGTGACGCTCGTCGATGAGATCGGCTGAAGGGTCTGCCCAGGCTACCCCAGCCCTTCCCAAGCCATCCGCTGTCTGAGCGCTGGTGCGAGGACCAGCGCCGCGATGACGCTGCCGGCCAACAGCATCCAGGCGCCGAAGTACGTGAAGAGTTTGAGTTCTGGTGCCAACGCCGGCCCGAAGTTGGCTGCCATGAGAATCACTCCGCCGAGGATGAGCGCGGTCGAGACGATCACTTGGATGAACTGCTCCACAGTCGAGACGAGCAGATTCTTGATCGTGGAGATGTTCAGCCCGCTCGTTCCGACGTCGAGCGTCCCGTCCTGCAGGTGGCCGGCAATACGCGAGATCTGTCCGGGCAGCTCGGCGATCTGTGGTGCGGTCGCTGCCGCATAGAGCGTCATCTCGTGTCGGTCGACTCCCAGTCCCCCGACTTCGCGCAGCAGTGTCTTCCCGTTATCCGTGACCAGTGCCAACAGGTTGAGCTCCGGCACGAGGCGAGTGATCGACCCTTCCAGCGTGCTGATGGCACGGAACGCCGTCGCTACCGAGGCCGGCATCGGGAATCCGAAGTCAACGACGAAATCGATGAGCTCACCGAACAGTGCCGCCGAGGTCGAGCCTGGAGCACCGTCTCCGTACTTGAGCATGATCTGCCCGATCTCACGCTGCAGCTCTCGCAAATTCACCTCACTCGGAGTGCCAAGCAGCTCAAGAATCGCAGCTGTCGCTGCTTGCGAGTTCTGAGAGTCGAAGGCCATCAGCAGCAGGGCGATCGCTCTGCGGTCGCGTTTGTCGATGCGCCCAACGGCGCCGAAGTCGACGAGGCCGGCGCGGCCTGCGCTCGAGACGACGATGTTTCCGGGGTGGAGGTCGGCGTGGAAGATACCCTTCCCTAGCACTTGGCGCACGACCATGAGGAAGAGGTCCTGGGCGATCTCTCTGCGCGCGATTTCGGAGAGGTTGTCGACCACCTCGGTGCCGTGGGAAAGCGGCACGCCCTCGACGAGGTCCATGACGATGACGAACTCGCCGGACAGCTCCTTGTACACGTGAGGGATGTGGACGACGGAATCGGTCTTTGTCGTCGACCGGCCGGTCTCATCAGCGAGACGAAGAGCCTCGATCTGGGCGAGTTCCCCACGGTAGTCGAGTTCGCCTTGCAGGGAATCGACGAAGCTGCGGGCGAGCTTCGCGATGCCGATCTTCTTCGCCCAGTCGGTGGTGCGGTCGAGGCGGTCGGCCAGGGTGAGGACGATATCGCAGTCTGCCCGGACCTGTTTGCGGATCTTCGGTCGCTGCACCTTCACTGCGACCACGCGCCCTTCCCAGGTCACGGCGCGGTGGACCTGGGCGACAGAGGCCCCGGCGAAAGGTTTCTCGTCGAACTCGGCGAACACCTCGGCGACGGGGCGGCCCCATTCGGTCTCGAGTTGGTCCTTCACCTCGGCGAAGGGAACGGGCTTCACTCCGGCTTGGAGGGTGGAGAATTCCTCGACAAATTCGTGCGGGATCATGTCACCGCGGGTGGCGATGAACTGGCCGAGTTTGATGAACGTGACCCCCGAGGCAGCCAGGGCATCACGGGTGGTGGAGGCGATCTCTCGGAGGGAGACGCGCAAAGTGGGGATCCGGGGTCGGAGGTAGCGGGAGAGGCCGAATTTGATGAGGATCGACTGGATCTGGGCCAGGCGATTGACGCGGCGGTACCAGGTGGGGATCTTCGGTGCGTTGCGGATGAGTGAGCTCAGTGTGCCCGAGGGCATGATGAGTTCGATCGCAAGGAGGACGAACATCTGGATGACGATGAACCAGGCGAAGAGCAGCAGGAAGACCATGATGGCGGGGAAGCTCATCGACAGGTTCGGGTATTGGTCGGATTCGGAGATGCCGAGGAGTTTGTACGCCTGGAGGGTGATGGGCCAGATCGAGAGGCCCATGACGAGGGAGACGATGGTGTTGCGGGCGGCTCCGGTGCCGGTGAGCATCATCCGGCGGACGAGGAATCCGACGATGAGCGCGCTGAGGACGCCCAGTCCGATGGTGTAGAGGATCGTCACCAGTTTGTCGCCTTTCGTTCGGCTGTCGCCTGCGCACGAATGGGGTCTGTATGTTGGCCTCAGTGAGGTGCACCAAGGCGCGACACCGTCATCAGCCTAGTCGATCAGTAACAATTGCCAATCGGATTCTCATAGCAATTAGAGAGCTATGAGAATGAGACGCGCATGCGTACTACGTCGTTATGCCATGATTCCAGGCCAAGTCGGCCCCATAGGAGCCTCCAGAACAGGTCGTCCGGTGTGCACCCCGCTACCGACAAGACCAATAGAATGATCTGCCAATGGCCCTTCTACGTGGAACTGCAACTCTCTGTCTAGCGGACGGTCGTGCAATGAGAGCTACGGAAGGATATTCTTAAGACATGGTGAAAAAGGTAGCGAAAGATGACGTTGCTCGCGAACGAGCTGCCTTAGTCAGCCTTCTCACTCATGGCGAACGCATGCAATGGGCTCAGCTGCGAGATCGGCTCGCCAATGATGAGGCGTTACCGAGCATGCTAGTAGCGGAAGCTGATGATATACGAGCAGGCTATGAAACTATCGAAATATGGGAAAGTAAATCGGGCGGAGCCAATTTCTATAGCTACCTGGATCCAGGCTTTCCTGATCAGCTCCGCACAGTGTGGGACTTCCCTCCCTTCGTGTTCCTCAAAGGCGACGAACGTCCGCTTGACTCACAACTGGGTGATTTGGGCGTCTGCATTGTCGGGTCTAGAAAGCCACACCCTGACTCCGTCGTTGCAACTGAAAGGATTGCTGAAGCTCTTTCGGCCAATGGCATCACGATCGTTTCTGGACTTGCGGAAGGAATTGACCAAGCTGCCCACCGAGCAGCACTTCGACGGAGTGGAAGAACAGTTGGCGTAATAGGAACCGGAATCGATCAGTATTATCCTGCAAGTTCGAAAAAATTGCAGATGGAGCTAGAAGCAGGCCATGGAATGGTGCTTTCGCAATTCATTCCGGGTTCTGCCCCGACGAAATACTCATTTCCTATGCGAAATGCGACTATGTCCGCCTACGGCTCGGCTTCAATCATTATTGAAGCCTCAGAAAAATCCGGGACCCGACACCAGGCTCGGCAGGCTGTAAGACACGGTCGGCCTCTTATCTTGTCGCCCCAGGTCGCACGAGAGACGACGTGGGGCAGACGTCTTGCAAACGATCCTTTAATTGACGCCAAAGTCGGCCACACTTTAGAACAAACCATTGAACTTGCGTTAGCAGCCTTTGAAGGACGTTCAGCCCCTCAGCTGTTGACAGGAGCGATTTGAACCACATGGACCCAGCTGATCAACAATTTCTAGCCCGAGTTGCCCATGTCTTCAGCAACGCGTTTCGCCCAGATACGTCTAAGCAAGCAACGCTCCTGGATACGACGGGCACCCTATGCGGTCAGTGCGGTACCCCAACTGCCGGATATCCAAAGTGCTACAAATGCGGCCAAGAATTCAAAGGCACCGGCTGGGATCATTTGCTACCTAATGCGGTCGTCCCGCTTTCGTATGCGATCAGCGGGCAGCAGTCAGGCATAGACATATATGCGTATAAAGATCCGCGACGCGCCCAGCCTGCGCTGTCTCGGCTCCAGATCCTAGTCTACTTCTTCGTAAAGTACCATTTGCGGTGTCTTGCTTCACAGGTCGGTTTAGATCCGACACATGCCGTATCAGTACCGTCCGGGAAAGGACGTCGAGATCATCCGTTACATCTGAGTCTTCTTCCATATTTTGGCAGGGACCTGGAAAATCAAGAAGCCAGACGTGTGGCCCCGAATCGCGCCGCCAATGAGCGTCAAACAGCAATTGATCCAAATCTCTTCGACGTCGGTAAATTCGAGGCAGATGACCATGTAGTGGTGCTTGAAGACACCTGGGTTTCTGGCGCAAACTGTCTTTCGCTTGCTATAGCCATTCGCCGAGCAGGCGCGGGTGCAGTTTCGATTGTTTCCGTGGCTCGATTTTTAGTCCCGAAATTTGAAGATACTCAAGTATGGCTGTCCGAACACTCACCCCTTCCACCTTATGATCCGCTTTTCTGCCCAGTATCTAGGTCTTCAAGATGCCCATGAACGAGTCGAGAATCGTTCAGAAAAGCAGAACTAACTAAACAGTGTGCAGAGGACTCGGTGTTGTAACTTCGCCCTGGCAGTGAAGCTCCCCAAAAATCTGGAGCAACGTATTTGCCAACCCTTCGACGGCGGCCGCTTTGTCCTCATTCTGGAGCCGCTTATTTGAACAAATACACGACACATTTCACCATGCACGTTCGTACGTACCAGCACAACTCAATGCCTTCTAATACAGCGAGGTACTGACGATGAACCTTACGAGTTAGTAGATAAAGAATTACATTTCTAACTAGCCGACCATATTACGAGGTTCCGCAGGGCAACTTGATGCCCGAACTGCCAAGGTCCCTCATCAATAGAACCGGGCCGAGAGTCTCATCCCTCCGGCCGATGCCCGGCCATGACCTTCTCGAACAGCTCATCGCCGAGCTTGTCGTAGTTCGCGTCCTCCGGACCTGTGTTGGGTCAAATGGGTTAGTGCCTTGATCACTGCGGTTTCAACGCGTCGAGGAGTTGCGTCTCGACGTCACCGAGGGCTGGCGGCAGGGTCGTGATCGTCCCGTTGATCTCGACAACCGCCGACCGTAAAGGCTTCAATATCCTGAGGAACCGACGGATCGACATTCCTGTCCGGTCCTGAACGGTTCGAGAAACAGCAAGCGCTGCGAACACGATCGTCAGATGCGCCTCGATCGCGTCCCTGGTACGAGCGAACATCGGCCGTGCCCGCAGGTCGGTCTTCGACATCCGGAAAGACCGCTCGACATGCCACAGGTCGTGATACGATTCGACAACTTCGGCCGCAGGCATGATCGAGCGCTCAATATTCGTCACGTATCCTTTCCACCCACTGAGTGTCATGGCCCGGGTGTAGGCGGCTTCGTCGAAGTCCTTGGCCCCGCTCTTCGTCTTCACGAACCGTGCACTCTTCTGGGCTCTGATGCCCTCGATGACATCGATGGCTCGATTACGTTGAGCATTCAGTGTCTGCTCATCCCGTAGGGCGCGTTTCCGCCGGTACTGCCACACGGCCCGCCATGCGTGTGGGAACTGTTCTGGAGTCCATACAGGTTCGCTCCGGCGATCGGTGCGGTTCGGATCAAGCGGTCGCTTCCCCCGCGGGGTCACAGTATCGACGATCTGCCCGTCTTCGGCGTGATCACCATTCCAGGCGAAGTGCGTTGCCAGGTCACTCGGTGCTTTGGTCAATCGCGAACCGACGATGAAACGGAGTCCGGCGTCATCCAGGGCGTGTAAGTTCGCGGCTGAGAGCATTCCCGCATCAGCGACAACGACCATGTCCGATAACTGGTGGCGGGCTTGGAAGGCCTTCACGATCGGGATGATCGTCGCTGTTTCTGCCTGATTGCCCTCGTAGCAGCCGATCTCGAGGGGGAACCCGGTCCGGTCGACGAGGAGACCGACGACGATCTGTGGGTCAACACGACGTTCTTTCGAGTACCCGACCTTACGCAGATCGTCTTCTTTCTCTGCCTCGAAATACAATGTCGTCGTGTCATAGAGGACAAGAGAGACATCCCCGTTGGTGGCTGCGTGGGTGAAACACGCGGTAGCGATGAGATCACGGAACGCATTCGTGTGGGCTCTACGCAGAGCCCGCTTCCTCGTGGAATGACTAGCAGCAGTGCGTCCCAGATCGGCTAAGACCCGGTCGGCATCGAGGAGACTGGTGGGTTCGACGATCCGAGCGATAACAAGATCACGGAAGACGTCGTCATCGATGACGTCGAATCCGAGGCTGGCGTACACATCGGCTAAAGCCTCGTAGAGCACGTTGGCTGCTGACTTGATGACCCGAGCCCGTGGCACCCTGTCCGGGCGTTGTCGGTCTGATTGTTCTGTGACCAGTCGTGCCGGTGACGGGTCGGGGATCATGCGTGACTTCGCCACGGTCGGGGTCAGGCCCAGGTCGAGTGTTCCCTGCCGGTCATCAGCGAGAAGCTCTTCGGCTTGGGCGATGAGGAGACCGAGTTCAGCCTCGTCGCGGGCAGAGCCGAGGTGGCGGACGATGCGTCGGCGTCCACCGACTGACTCAGCGATCTGGACAGCAGTGGCACCCGATTTGGTGCGAACTCGTCTGATCCAGGCCATTCCCCGATTCTACCGACCCGAATTAGTGCCTTAACCGGGCACTAAACGACACCATAATCCCTGGTCAGAGCCTTCCGGGGTAACGGAAACTGTGCAGGTGACCCAACACAGGTCAATAGAACCGGGCCGAGAGTCTCATCCCTCCGGCCGATGCCCGGCCATGACCTTCTCGAACAGCTCGTCGCCGAGCTTGTCGTAGTTCGCGTCCTCCGGGTACCACTCGTCGAGTGAGGCGAAGTCACCCTTGTCGTCATAGCCGAGCTCGGACACCGACTTCGCCCACTCAGTCCCCGCGGTGCCTAGCGTCTTCGGCGCATCCGGCACCTCGGCCTTCTCAGCGGTCTTGTCCGACAGGGTCTTCGCGTACTTCGCCATCTGCTTCTGCACGTCATCATCAAACGGCTTAGCTGATCCGTCGTTGTCCTTCGCCTGCTCAATAGCCTGCGCCTTCGCACCGATGACGACCTCCATCATCGTGCTAAACGTCGTCGACATCGAGTCGAAAATGACCTGCTGGTAAGCGACCGGCAGTTCCGAATACTTCTTGCCCGCCGTGATTGCACCGGCCGACCGAGCAATGCCCGCGTCCGAAGCAACACCGATGTTCGGGGCGACCTCGAAGGTGCCGGCCTCAACATTTGGCGCCAGCTGTCCGAGGTCGCAGTCGACGGTTCCCCGCTGCAGCGCCTCATACGTCTCCGGGAACGACAGCGACACCGGAGTCGCACCCAAATCGGTCACCTGCTTGCCGGCGGCGGCCGAACCGACACGAATCTGCTGGCCCTTCCAGTCAGCGAGCGAGGTCATCGGCTTCGAGCACATTGTCGAATACCCACCGGCAGCGAGCATCGGAATGAGCGGGACGAGGTTCTTCTCCTTGAACTCCTCGAGCACTTCGGGCGTCTCCCACGCAGCCTGCACACCGGCCGCATTCGCCGCCAGGTCACTGGCCACCGGCGAGGACGGCAGCGTCGACATGGCCGTGCCGATCGCGTCGAAGGCCGGGTACTCCGCCGGAGTGTACGACGGCAGAGTGAACGCGAGATCGACGCGGCCATCGGCCAGGGCGTCATCGACGTCGGCGTAGCTGGCGATCGCCTGACCCCATACGATGTCGACGGTGATCTTGCCGCCCGAGCGTTCCTCGATCGCCTTCTTCACGTCGAGTCCGTTCGGCGCGAGGATCGACTTCTCAGACATCGCCGAAGGCTGGAACTTGATCGTCACCGGATCAAGATCGGCCAGAGCCTCATCGATCTCATCCTGGGAGGCGTCATAGGCGAAGCCCTCCCCCGCGGAGTCTCCTGAACCCGAGCCGTCGCCGCCGACGGAACCGGCGCACCCGGCCAACAGTGCCAGCGATGCGACCGCCGCGATGGCCTGGGCGGGGCGTGCTGCCGAGCGGAAGCGCTTCATGGGACTCCTTTGAACGAGAGCTGAGAAATCCCTCCAATCATATGCCTGAATGAGGTCACCCTAACCATGAGTCCGCTCACACCCTGCGGCAGCCACCTGAACAACATAGTGCACGGTTGGGCGGGGCCACCTCTGCGAGGGTTATCCGGACATTCCCCCGCTGGTGCGGCTGATGAGGTCGGGCAGCCATTCGGTCATTCCGGGCACGGTGATCATGAGGATGAGGAAGACGACGGCCACGGGCAAGAACCACAGCAGGGAGGTGAAGATGTCGCGCAGAGTGACCGTGGCACCGAGGTTGACCTCGGGGTTCTTCGCGATCGAGTGGACGATGTAGGGGATGATGCCGACCGGCGGGGTGACCATGGCGAACTCGCCGAGGAGGACGACGAAGACTCCGAACCACAGCGGGCTCACACCCATCGTCTCGAGGGTGGGCAGGAGGATCGGGATGGTCAGCAGCATCATTGACAGGGTGTCGAAGAACATGCCCATGACGATGTAGAGGACGATGAGGACGAGCAGGAATCCGATCCGCGACAGTCCGAGGTCCGTGATGAGGCCGGTGAGGATGGGGGCGAGTCCGGTGATGGCGAGCAGGCTGGTGAGCATGGTCGCGCCGATCATGATGAAGAAGATCGCCGAGGTGGCCGCCACCGTATCCATGGCCGAATCCGCGACCTTGCGCCACGGTTGTTCGCCCCGTTTTTCCCACAGGCAGAGGAGCAGTGAGCAGAGCGCGGCGGCGGCTCCGGCCTCGGTGGGGGTGAAGATGCCGGAGAACATGCCGCCGAAGAGGACGACGAGGATGACTGCGAATCCCCAGATCCCGGTCAGGGAGGTGAAGCGGTCGCGCCAGGTGGTCGTGGTGCGGGTGAAGCTTGGTGTATCTGCTGTGCCTGTTGTGCTCTGGGCGTTGTGGCCGCGGCCGACGAGTTTCGGTGCGATGACGCCGATGGCGAAGATGAAGGCGGCGAAGCACACCGCGAGCAGGATTCCGGGGACGGCTCCGGCCATGAGTGCGGGGCCGACGGGCACGGAGGCGATGCCGGCGTAGACGACCATGAGGATCGAGGGTGGGATGAGGTTGCCGGTCATGCCGGAGACCATGATCGTGCCGACGGCCATGCGGCGGTCGTAGCCGGCTTTGAGCATTTCGGGGATGCCGGCTCGGCCCAGGGCGTAGGTCATGCCGATGGTCGACCCGGTGACGGCGGAGAGTCCCGCCCCGGCGAAGGTGGTGCCGATGCCGATGCCGCCGGGCAGCCAGGAGAACCAGTGGTCCGCGACGCGGTAGACCTTGCCGGACAGCCCCGATTGGGTGAGCAGCATGCCCATGAAGATGAACATGGGCAGCACGCTCATCGACCAGTCCGAGACGGCGCTGAACGGTGCGGTGGAGAGGATGTTCATCGTCGCCGGGATGCCGGATACGGCGTAGACGCCGATGATCGACGGCACGGACAGTGCAATGGCCACCGGGACAGAGAGGAAGAGGAGGACGAGCATCATCCCGATGCACCAGGCTCCGCCGATGGCCGCGGATGGGCTGGTGAAGAGGCCGATGAGGCAGACGGCGACAAGTCCGAACCCGACGGTCAGGGCGAGTGCGCCGGGGCGTTCGCGACGGGAGCCATTCGGTAAGAGAGCCGTGGTGGGTTTCTGGGTGGTGGCGCCGGTGATGCTCGCTGTGTTGGAGTCTTCTGGCGGCAAGGGTGCGCCGGTGAGGTCGATGTTGGCGTTCACTGCTCCTCCCCTGTTTCGGTGCGCCGGCGGCGAAGGATCGCGACGGCGTCGAGGATGTACAGCACGGCAAGGAGCACAAACACAATCGGCACGAGATAGTACACGGGCCAGGTGATGACGGCGGAGACGTCGGCGGTCGATCCGATCGCCGTGTTTTCCAGAGCCTTGGTCAGGCCGAACCAGGCGAATGTGATCGACACGAGCGCGCCGAGGATACAGGCGAAGACCGTGAACACCGCGGCGGTGGCAGGCTTCGCTCGTTCGACTGCCATGGTCACGGTGATGTGTTCCTTCTGCAGCTGAGCGGCCGGGATGCCGAGCAGCGCGACGATGGGCAGATACCAGTATTCGACGATCTCGTTGGTGCCGTAGATCGGGGCATGGAAGATCGACCGGGCCAGAGCGTGGGTGACGATGTGGAGCATCATCACGATGATCGCCGCGGCCGTGGTGACCGTCAGCCATCTATCGAGGACTTTGGTGAACGTGCTCATCAGGAGTCACTGTAGCCGTCGGCCGCGGTGGTTGCGGTGCCTGCACCGTTTGCGGGTTCTATTGCTTCGGCGCCGGTTGCGAGGTCTGCCCCACCGCCGGTCACGTCGGCGGCACGCAATGCTTCAATCAGGTCGACTACCTCGGAGGCATCTGCCAGCCCCTCGGGGATCATCGCTGTGACTCGACGCGCGCCGGCCTCGGCGAGGGCGATGGGGTCGATACCGGGGATTTGGGAGTAGCGACGGGCACTGCGTGGCAGGAGCGCAACACCGAGCCCATTGGAGACCAAGGATTGGATGGCGCCGGGGTTGTCGGTGATGTGGCGGGTGCGGGGTTCGAAGCCGGCGGTGCGGCAGAGCCGTTCGGCGGTCAACCGGCAGCGCACGCATCCCATGATCCACGGCAGGTCGGCAACATCGTTGAGGTGTTGGATCTGCCCGGCCCGGTTCCACCGTTCGGGAACGAGCAGGTCGAGGTGGTCAGCGCCGAGGTCGACGGTGGTGTGTCCGGCCAGCTCGGGCGGGACTTCATCTTCGTGATGAAAGAGGAAGGCAATGTCGATGTCACCGTCATCGAGCAGACGCAGCGCTTCGGGCGGTTCAGCTTCGGAGACTTCGTACGAATGGTGAAGTGGCGAGTCCGTACCTGTTCCCGCGTTGGCTTCGAGTCTGCCGAGCGCCGCGGCCAGTGGCCCGATGACGAAGCTGGGGAATCCGGCGAGGCGGACATTGCGTCCGCCGAGGCCGAAGGCTTTCGCAAGGTCACTGCGCAATCCCGTCACCGAGGTGGCCACCTCGTTTGCGCGGATGCGGGCGAGCTGACCGGCGGTGGTCAGTCGGATGCCGCGTGGCGTGCGGTCGAAGAGGGTGACGCAGAGGTCCTTTTCCAGCGCAGTCATGTGCTGGGACAGTGCTGGTTGGGACCAGCCGAGGACGCGGGCGGCGGCGCCGATGCTGCCGGATTCGGCGATGGCGCCGAAGATGAGGAGGCGTTTGGGCTCGCCGAGGTCGAGAGCCTGTTCGAAGACATTAGCCATAAGTCCAGCTTATGTGAGAGCAGAGCAAACTGGGTCTACCGGAGGTGGATGATGCGCACCACACTGAAAGTAGACGTCGTGAACTAACTGCTGATTAGAGGAGTGGGAGTATGCGCAGGATCGGTCTGCTGGGTGGAATGAGCTGGCATTCGAGCATCGAGTACTACACAAAGATCAATGATGCCGTGGCCAAGAAGCTCGGCGGTCACCATTCCGCCCAGATCCTGCTCGACTCGTGCGACTTCGCAGATATCCGGGAGCTGCAGGAGGCCAACGATTGGGCGGGCAGTGATGACTCGCTCGTCGCGACGGCGCAGCGTTTGGTCGATGGCGGCGCCGAGGCTGTTGCGATTGCCACGAATCTCATGCACAAGTGCGCGCCGGCGATCGAGGCGCAGGTCGATACGCCTCTCATTCACATGGTCGATTCGATCGCGACAATGGCGAAGCGCCGGGGCTATTCGACGCTGGCGGTTCTGGGCACCCGATGGACGATGCTCGAGGACTTCTACACGGGCCGGCTCGAAGCCCAGGGCATCAAGACACTGGTGCCTGATGAGGCAACATGCCTCGAGGTCGATCAGATCATCTGGGACGAACTCACCCAAGGGATCTTCACGGACACGTCCCGTGCCCGGTACATCGAAATCATGGACGATCTCAAAGTTCGTGGCGCCGAGGCAGTGACACTGTCGTGTACGGAGATCGGTCTATTGGTTCCCCCGGAAGCCGCTCCCCTGCCGGCCATCGATTCAGTCGATGCGCATGTCGCCGCAATCGCGGAGTGGATGATGGCTGACAATCCTGCGCTCACCTACTCGTGAAGTTCCGGCACGAAAGCTTCAACGGCCAACTACTGGGTACAAAACTTCATGGCACGCCCATCACCGGCGCCGAAACATAGGGGCCATATATTCCTCAGACAGAATGAGGAGCTTGTGGAACGGGGCCCTCGGATGCAACCTTGACCTTATCCATGGTCCCGTGGATCACCCCGGGAACCGCAGCCAGCAATCGACGACTCGATTCCACAGGGTGCCGACATACACAGGAAGGCCCCGCTCATGTTCCAGACTTCGAGCATCGGACTCGATGTGCACGCAAAATCTATCCACGCCGCGGTCCTCGACACCACCACCGGGGAACTCACCAGCAAACGCCTATCTGATGCCACCGACGCCGCTGTCATCGACTTCATCCACACCCACTGCAACGACCCCACCAACGCTTGCGTCGTCTACGAAGCCGGCCCGACCGGCTACCACCTCGCCCGAGCACTGTCTGCGGCAAACATCGATTGCGACATCATCGCGACCTCGAAACTCACCCGCCCGACCGGCGACAAGGTCAAGACCGATAAACGTGAGGCCGAGTTCCTCGCCCGCGTCGCCGCCGTCGGCGAATACACGACGGTGCGCATCCCCACCGTCGAAGAAGAATCCGCGCGCGACCTCGTCCGTGCCCGTGACGACATCCGCCAAAGCCTCGTCTCGGCGAAACACCGAACCTCGAAACTCCTCCTGCGGCAAGGATTCGTCTTCGCCGGCAAAACCGCATGGATCGACCAGTACTGGCAATGGCTGCGCCGCATTCGCGCCGACGGCCTCGACGGTGCCGGGCCCGGCTCCCTGGCTGCGTTCGACTACGGGTACGAAGCCATCGCCACTCTCGACCAACGACGCCGAGGCCTCGACCGACGCATCACCGAAGCCGCTGCCACCTCGACCTTCGCTCCAACCGTTCCTGCCTGTCCTGCCTACGGGGCATCTCGACCTTGTCCGCCTACGCCCTCGCCGTCGAAATCGGGGACTGGACCCGGTTCGCGCCCCGATCCATCGGCGCCTACCTCGGGCTGACACCGTCGGCGCATTCGTCTGGCCAATCTCGCATCCAAGGAACCATCAACCGCACCGGGAACACTCACGCCCGCCGACTCCTCGTCGAATCCGCTTGGCACCACGCGAAGCCCTATCGGATCGGCAAGATACTGCGCACCCAGTTCGAGGCTGTTCCAACACCCGTGGCTACACATGCCGACAAAGGCAACCGGCGGCTAAATGCACGGTGGGGGACGACGAAGATCAGGAAGAAAAAACTCCGTGATCACGGCCGCAGTAGCCAGAGAGACCGCCGGTTGATGCCAGGTTTCGGTGACGATGGACGCCTGAGAACCCCCTATTCTCGTGACACCTCACCTCATGGTGATGCAGCGTGCGCGATGACGATCGACGCTTCAACTGTGAGCCATGAACGCCTCCAACGGTCATGATGCTCGACCTCAGAGGAGCCGCAACGTCATTGATTCGAAACGTTGTCCTGCGGTAACCAGATCCGCGCATATCAGACTGACCACGTGTCCCACAAGGAACACGCAATCACCATAGGGGCGGCCCGTCACGACGAAGCAGCCGTGGCCATTGGCCGGATCACGGCTGCCTCACCTTGCCCACTTGACAAACCCCTACGTATCAGTGGCGTCAGCGGCCCGAAAATGGAAGTTCCGTCCCGCGGGCCGCTATAGATTCGGAGACGGATCAGCTCAACTCGTCGTAGCCCGACATAAGCGCATCCACGTCAAGAGTAAAGCCGTGGCAAGTACAAGCCTTCTATTTTGGCCATCGAAGTCGTAAATTGTTCCAATCACTCCTACTTTAGTTCTCGGCAACAGCCTGTAACACTAACGAGCCACGAGACACCCGTGCAGGCCCCCGCCTTCCTTCCCTTCAAAGCAGCTCGGCGCGCCCCGAATTTTTCTCGTAAACTACTTCTTGAATGCAGGCCTATGTAGTATATTCCTTATCACTGGTCGTCCTAGGTTAGACTTAAACCGACCTCGACTGTCGAAGGATCTGGTCATGCTTGAGAACAACGAAGTGACTCTAATCAAAGTTGAAATCTCCGGCGAGCTTTTGGAATCACCTCCAAAGCGTCAACCACCCAGAGAACTCTTGGTAGATCTACCAGGAATAGAAGTTGATGGCGATAGTCGAATTGGCCAAGGATTCAACGGAGTACCCGACCAAACTTTCATTTTCGATATACTCTCGGACATCATATTCGGTGCTGCAGGCAATGCGCTTTATGACCTGGGCAAATGGTTGTTCGATCGCTTCCGTCGACCACGAAAAGGAGAACAATGCGACGGTGGCGACATAGCAAAGGTCACAATTACCACAATACATGCCATCTCTAAAAACGGGGAAGCAACCGAGGTCAAAACCAAGAAGCAAGTGACCGCCACCGGTCCTGAAAGCCTGGTGAAAGAACTTCTGGAGATCGTCAAAAATGATTAATAATACGGCGTCACTGAATACAATCGAGAAATGGCAATACCAGAAAATACTTGAAAACGGCGCGATCCCTGATGATTTCCTAATTGAAAGTCAACTGGAAAGATGGAATGAAACTCATCATCGCAAATTACAAGACGATGAGAAACAATTTATTCTGAGACTGTCTGAAAGTTGTCCATCCAGGTATGAACTGGCAAACCTTTTGCATAAATACCACCTCGCAAGCAATTCCGTTCGGGCGATGCAAAAACAATCCTCCGATACTATGGGTTATCTTGATGCGAAGTTTGTCGTTGCCACTGGATTCGATGGCACAACGCCGCGGACCGTAATCGGAGACACAAGCATCACCACATCACCTACGAACCATGCGGTGAGCTGTTCACAAGATCCGGAGCAAGAGAAAGCGCGTCCTTCGCAAATCTCTAGGTCGGCAATTGTGTGGATCCCAAGCGGTGCCTCGCAGCTTATAGCCATGACTGCAAATCTTATTTCTGCGCGTCTCATTGTTCCGATTTTCGGTGATTTTCGGGTTCTTACACGAGCAATAGCGGAATACTTCACCCTGACCGATCTACTTGCTCTCTTCCAGGTAAAGGATTTCACCGTTGAAGTGGGCCCGGATAGTGATGCATCTGGTCGTAAAATGATTCTTGTAAACACGACTCCGCTGAGCGAAGGGCCTGAGACAGACTGCCTGGACATCCTGGAAATTGCGATGCTGTCCTTTGAGATCGGACATGAAGTAGGGCATATCTTTCATGGCCACTTCTACGAAAGGCCCTGGATTGATGCACATTGCTTTCGGTCAAACCCCGCAGACTCCCTCGACTACCTCACAAAAGTAGAAATTAATGCCGACACGGCTGGACTGAATACGATTTGGGACGGACTCAAAGCAACAACCGGGGTCCCTATTGACATATCCTGGCTTGGCGCAATTCTACCACTCGCCGCTCATGCTGGCATGGCGGCGCTGTGTTCTTCTGAATCTGATGACGCGAGGACGACATACAACAACTGGCTCCAGCGGCTTCACTACTCCTTGAAGAGTATGTATCAAACTCTTCATGGAACGAGAACTGAGCCCTGGCGATCCATTCCGATCATCAAGGCCGCCCCATTGCTCGCCGCTGCGCTTTATGAGTTCTATCGCGTCGGCGGAGATAACACGCTTCAGCAATCAACTGGCGGTTTGACTGGCGAAGAGCTATATGACGAGTTCAAACCATTATGCGAGGATTATCTTGGATTGTTCGATCGCTAGAATTGTACGGAAGCGCCTTTCGGTAGCACCTGTGGACTGAACCGGTGTGTAAGCTCGGTACATCGTCGACACTGAATCTCACCACATCGGTGACAGCCAGTCTCAGAGCTTTGTATGTCGTTACACAGGTGCTACCCGAGGGCCGCTTCCGTACAGTGTCGTGCACCGTCTTAGGTAAGACAATGAGGTGAGGTCGGCAGTCCCCGCCGCTGCAGCCAGTAAGTAGTTGTGTTACCCTTTCTCCTCTGCTATGGGTGCATTCGAGGTTAACCGTGAGTTGTGGCGGTTTTCCTGGCAGGAGGTCCCAGGCTGAGCTACCCACGGCTCTGAGCCCTGGTGAAGTTGAGGCTCCAGACTGAATCCTGCAATCTATTGAACGGTTTGGAAGGTCACCGGCGCGAAGTTTATGGCATCATAGCCGCCCGAAGGTACCTACCGAGACATTTCCGTGTCGATAGGGTCCCTGCGCGCATCCGTCGTGAGGCTGGAACCCAGTGGCTCCAGAGATCACCGCGTCATTGTCTATTTCCTTTCGCATACGTCCGATCATCGGTGATGTCACTGCGCGAACGGTCTTTGAGGAACTTGAGCGCAACCAACGTGATGACCGCCGAGATGAGGATGTAGACGGAAACGGCATATCCGGTTCCGAACTGGTGGATCAGCCAGGTTGCAATCAGGGCTGCGGGACCACCGGCAATGATCGAGGAAAGCTGGTAGCCCAGCCCAGCACCCGTATAGCGGAGGTTGGTCGGAAACGACTCGGCGATGATCGATGCCTGGGGCCCGTACTGCATTGCATGAGGAACGAGGCCGAGGCACAGGGCGACGAATGCCAACCAGGTGACCCCGCTGTCGAGGAGTGCGAAGTAGACAAAGCCCCACACACCCATAATCGCAGAGCCCCAGGCATAGATCTTCTTCCGTCCGATTGTATCCGAGTACAAACCGAACAACGGAACCAGGATGAACTCCACGCCCGCCGCGATCAGAGTCCCGATCAACACGAAGTTGTACGTGTAATCATGCCCATTTGATCCGCTGGTCATGTAGGAGAGCACGAACGCCGTAACCACGTAGAACGGCATCTGCTCCGACATCCGCAAAAGCGCGGAGAGGATGATCTCCTTCGGAAACCTGCGAATGACTTGCATCAGTGGCGCGGTCGTCGTGGTCTGTTCCGCGACTACCTTCGAGAACTGCGGCGTCTCCATGATCTTCAGCCGGATGTAGAGGCCGATAGCCACTAGCACCAGGCTGAGGAGGAACGGAATGCGGAAGCCCCAAGAGATGAACGCATCCTTTCCGAAGATGCCGTTAAACAACGACATCAAGCCGGTCGAGAGGATCAGGCCGATGGCCACGCCGAGCTGAGGCCAGCTGCCCATCAGACCACGGCGCTTCTGGTCGCCCCATTCCATGGACAGCAGGACGGAACCGCTCCATTCACCACCGACCGCGATGCCCTGAACCACCCGGAGCAGAATGAGGATGATCGCCGCTGCGTCTCCCCACGTTGCCGATCCCGGCAGAATTCCGATGAGGGCGGTGGAGATCCCCATCATCAGCAGGGTGACGATGAGCATAACTTTGCGGCCGATCCGGTCTCCCCAGTGACCGAAGATCGCCGCCCCGACTGGGCGAGCAAGGAATCCGACGAAGTATGTGGCGAAAGCGGCGAGGGTACCGATGTAGGCAGAGACGTCGGGGAAGAACAGGTGCGGAAACACCAGCGCCGAGGCGGTTCCGTAGAGAAAGTAGTCGTACCATTCGATCGTGGTGCCGATGGTGCTTGCGATGGCTGCGCGTCTGACCTGGACATGGTGTTCGTGATCAGAAGGTGCAGGATTCTTCAGTTGGGACATCACAGCACACTTAGTCGCGAAATCTTCATTGACAATTCGACGTTACGACTGCCGAACTGTGTTTAACCCATGGCTCAGAAAACTCTCAGTAACTGAAACCGAATCTCCACCTCTGTGAGCGGAGAATCGTGCCAAGAGCCGCGCGATAACGAGTGGCTGTTCGCTCCCGAAGTCAACACGGACCGCCGTCGCGGAAGCAGCCCGGGTAGAGTCGCTGCATGTCGAAACCACAGCGAGCGAAGGCACGCCGCACCGCCAGTCGTGCGTTCATGGTCATCACTGTCGCGTGGCTGGTCGGGGTCTTCGGACTCATCATTGCGTGGTTGCTGGCACCAGACTCACTCCCGGAGGGGCAGTGCAGCGGACTGGGCTTCGGCTGCACCCTCACACCACGCGATTCGATCCAATTCGCTGGCTTCTTCTTTGCCCTGCCGGTCACCATATTCTGGTTCATTGCCGGAGCGATCGCGACGTCTCTTCTCGGTCGGTTCAGCACGCTCAGCTGGCGGTGGATCGCACTCATCTCTCTCGGGATCTGCATAGCCTCAGGAGTTCTTGCCATTGGTGCGGTAGTAATTCTCTTCTAAGACGTCGTCAGATCTGAGTCACATCTGTTTCGCTCCGTCTCGGCCCCACCGAGTGCCCCCGCGACCACTTAACTGCGCAGCGGCCGACGAGCTGATTCCAACCACAAACGCCATTGAATGAATCGCTCTGATTCGTCGCCGAGCGGCGAAACATCCCGGGTTCCACTACGTGCGTCGACGAACTCTCTCACTCGTCGGATCCCATGCAGCGCATTGACCAACCACACGTCGTGACCGACGAGCTCTTCGGGAAGCACCCGCCGAAATTCGATCGGAATCGACCGCGAGCGAGCCTCGTCCAGAATCATCGCCGATGTCACTCCCGGCAATGCCCCCAACTCAGGCGCCGGTGCACACAGAGCCTCGTCATCCCACCACAGCAGACTCGTCGTCGCGCCTTCGATGACGAAGCCGCCGTTGCTGAGCAACACCACCTCAGAACAGTCATGGTCGGCACGCGCCAGCACCACCAGCCGACCGAGCAGACCGATATCCGGTCCCTTGCGGCCAGGAATCGTGCGCGGATCAGGAAATGACGGGACGCACACCCGGAGCTCGCGAGTCCTCTCCGGAGCCGGTCTCAGTCGGAGGGCCAATACAGGCTCGACGCCCACAGCCGGCTCAAGGACATCCACGCGCGGGAACCACTCCCCCGTCGCCGGGATCTTTTCGACCACTGCCGCCCAAAAATCATCCGTGACCGCCTCACCGATTCCTACCTCGGCAGCAGCTTGAACGAACCGCCTCCGATGGCGGTCGAACGCTCGAACCCGCCCGTCGTCAACAAGCCACGAATCGGCGGCGATCAACGACCAGGAGTTGAGATCAGCCGTCGGCGGCTCGAAACGGCGATCCTGTTGATTCCACAGCCACACGCTCATCATTCGGTCCCTCCCGAATATTCGGCCACAGCGGTATCGGCCGGTCCGACCTCCTCGGCAGGAATCATGGTGTGGGAGTCAACATCGCCAATCTGCTCAGTCGAATGGATACGTGTCCTCAGTTCGGACGGATCAAGGGCATGATCGGCATCCTCGGCGGGGAACTCCGCCCCACCGAGTAACCTCAACACAGGAGCCGCCTTCACCACGGTCTCCGCATACTCCTCCTCGGAGTCGGACAGCGCGACGATCGCTCCACCGACCCCATACCTCAACTTCTCGCCCTGGACGACGAGCGTGCGGATGACGACGCTGAGATCGACGGCACCGCCGAGCGAGAAATACCCGACTGCTCCGCTGTACACCCCAAGCGGGCCGGCTTCGAGCTCGTCGATGGTCGTCATCGTCCGCAGCTTCGGCGCCCCGGTCATCGACCCTGGTGGGAACGCCGCCCGCACACACGCCACCGGGCTAGCATCCTCGGCTAAGCGTGAACTGACCGTCGAGACCATCTGATGCACCGTCGCGTACGACTCGATCCCGAACAGCGTGTCCACCTGCACCGATCCCAGCTCGGCAGTGCGCCCGAGGTCGTGCCGGACGAGATCGACGATCATGAGATTCTCCGACCGATCCTTCACCGAGGCGGCCAGCTCAGCCTTGATCGCCGCATCCTCAACCGGGTACGCGCCCCTGGGCCGAGTACCCTTGATCGGCTTCGACTCCACCCGGCCGTCTGCGCCAATCCGCAGAAACCGCTCAGGTGAGGTGCTGAGAATCACCGCCTCTCGCGTGCGGATGAACGCCCCAAACGGCGTCGGATTGTCCTCACGCAGCCGCAGATACATCTCCAGTGGTGACGCATGCGGATCGACGGCGCATTCGAGCATGTTCGTCAGGCAGACTTCGTAGGTCTCGCCATCGGTGATCTTCTCTTGCACTTGATCGATGAGGTCGAGGTATTCGCGCCGACTGTGCCGTGCCACGAGGTTTGGATCGCGGCGTTCCGCTGGGGTTGAGGTGTCTGCCTTCGACGAGGTGGCCCGCCGTTGGTCAGTACCACTGACTTCCTCGGCGGGGACCGATGCGATCCGTGCGCGTGTGTGGTCAAACCAGTCCTGGTTTGCTACGGGGCCGGTTGGGTCGTCGTCATGACGCAGTGCCAGAAGGTGAATGCTCTTGGTGACGTGGTCGATGACCAGTGCGCGATCGAGGAACATCATGACGGCGTCAGGCAGGTCGGATTTGCGCTGGTTCGGCGAGCCGACCTCGGCCTTGAGCTCGTAGCCGAGATAACCGACCCACCCGAGTCGAAACTCGAACGGCAGTTCCTTGCTCTCTGAGTTAATGGCTGGAAATGCGGTCTCGGGGCCGGACGCTTTCTTCTCTGAGCCGGACACCGCAATAGTCGTGCTGGCGAGCTCGTTGTCGAGCCAGTCGAAGAATCCAGACGCCTGGATTGGACCCGATGATTCGCCACTTGCCGAGCGAACTTCGACAGTCCCTTCGGACACCGAGGCGGTCGCCACCCTGCTCAGTGGCCCCGTTGGTGCACCCATGATCGAGATCCGGGAGGAGTTGTTGCCCGGGAGATTTCCGTCGAGCCAGACGGACTCAGATTCGTCGCCGAAGAGCTCGGCGAAGAGCCGCTCGTCGGAGATCGTCCGAGCGAGCACTTTGGTGTCGAGAATGTAATGGCACCGAGAGTCAAGAAGATCGGTAGCCGCTTGGGACGGATCAAGTACTGCGCACGTCCCCGCGGGGACGTCGTCATCGGAGGCGACGTCCTTCCCAGCCCAATCTTCGCTAGCCGGTAGGTCATTCTTGTGTCGACCCCGCCGGTTCCACGCCACAGTCAGCTCGGCGAAGTTCTGCAGCAGCGTTCGTGTCTCCTCGGAGGCGATCGATTCCGGGTGGAACTGGACTCCCCACTGTGGTCTGAACCGATGCCGCAGCGCTTGGATGACTCCCTCTTCGGACCATGCCGTCGCTTCCAAACAAGCAGGCAAGTCGGTCACCGCGAGCGAGTGATATCGCACCGCCGAGAACGGCGAGGGGATACCGGCGAACAACTCGGTCTCGGTATGCCGGATCGCAGAGACCCGACCGTGTCGAGGTTCCGGAGCGTGGGCAACGCCTCCCCCGTGCACGTGAGCAATCCCCTGATGACCGAGACACACGCCGAGCACCGGGATCGGGGAATGTTCGATCACCTCGGCGCAAATGCCAAAGTCGGCCGGCCGTTCCGGAGTTCCCGGTCCCGGGGAGATGACAACATTGTCGAATTCGTCGAGCACGCTCATCGCGAACTCGGCCCAGTCATTGGGCACAAGCGTCGGACCGCACTCGTTCACCTCGGCGAGGAGGTGAAAAAGATTGAGCGTGAACGAATCGGCATTGTCGATGAGCAGAGTCCGCAGCGGCCGCGTCGCTCCCGACGGCCCGTCCGGAACCATCTCAGCCAAGCACCATCCGACGGTTCGCATCCGACAGACCTCCAGCCGCCTCGGCGATCAGGGACTCCTCCGAATCCTTACCCGCACGCACGTACCGTCCGGTGAACGCATCCAATGTCCCCGAGGCCAAAGCCACAGCCAGATCGGTGACCTGCTCGGTTGAGGTCCAATCATCACCCCGGCGGAAATCGTGGACGGGCATCGACTTCGTCATGGCTGTCTCGACGACGCCCGGCGCCATCTCGAAGATACGCAGTCCCTTGTCGTGCCCGAAGTGAACGACCGAGTCGGCGATGCGGAACAGTGCTGCCTTCGACGCCGAGTACACTGCATACGCCGGCGTGCCCTTCGCCCCCGATCCCGAGTTGAGGTCGATGATACGGCTGAGACGGCCGGTCGCCTGGCCGCCCGCCATCAATACGGGTGCAAAGACGTTGATCATGAACGCGACGCCGAGCACGTTCGCGTCGACGACGTCCTTGAGGCTCTCCGGATCGGCATCCCAAAGCGGCCCCTCCGTCGATTCGATGCGCCCGGCATTGTTAATGAGCACCTGCAGGCGCTTGCCCGTCGACTTCTCGAGCCCAGCGACAGAGTCACGCAGCTGGTTCACTGCAGTGATGTCATCGGTGCGCAGACCGACGCCGGTCACCGCTCCCCCGGTCGCCTCAGCGATCTCATCAGCAGCAGACTCTGCCTTTTCCGCCGAGGTGGCCGTCACGATCACGTCGTAGCCGGCCTTTGCGAACGCCTCCGAGAGGTGGCGTCCGATTCCGCGGGCACCGCCGGTGATGAGGGCGATCGTCTCTGATGGGACCGCAGTCGCTTCTGTTGCAGAATCGCCGGCAGGCAGGTTCGTTCCGTAAGGCAGCTTCTCGGTCATGTCAGATCTCCTCGTGAGCGATGTGGGTACAGGTGGTCGGTGGTGCTTACTGTCTGGGTGCGCTCTGCCGCGATGCTCGGAGCGAATACAACAGAACCCGGTCGAACCACTGTAACGGTCGACCGGGCTCTGTGACGCACTGTTCTCAGCTGCGGACTTCAGCGCCGTGGCGCTCGGCAGCCAACTTCGTCGCCGCTTCACGCATCGCCGAGGCCTCATCGGCCTTGAGCGTGCGATCCGGGGCGCGGAAGGTCAGGCGGAACGCCAGCGACTTCTTGCCCTCGGGCAGCTGGTCGCCGGTGTAGAGGTCAAAAGTCTCGAGCAGTTCGAGCTCCTCACCTGCACCTTCGCGCAGTGTCGCGGCCAGGGTCTGCGTCGGCAGCTCGGCATCGACGATGAGCGCGACGTCCTGGCGGGAGACTGGGTAGGTCGACAGAGCGCCGTCCCAGGCTCGCAGGTCGTCTTGGGCCAGCAGTGCGTCGAGGTCGATCTCGAAGGCGACGGTCCGCGCCAGCAGGCCGAGGTTCTCGCACACCTTCGGGTGCAGCTCACCTGCATGGCCGAGCACCTGACCGTCGGCAAGGACAAACTTCGCCGCACGGCCCGGATGCCACGGGGCGATCTGGTCGGCCTCGACGGTGACCTCGAGGCCGTTGACCGCAGCGATCCGGCGCACGGTGTCGATGACGTCGGTGGCCTCGGCCTTGCGGCCCTTGCCCCAGACACCGGGCATTTCGGCGTTTCCGGAGATGATGCCCGCATAGTGGTAGGGCTGGTGCGGCACCGAGGCGTAGATCTTTTCGAGCTCGGCATCGCTCGGGTGGTATCCGGGCAGGTGACGCGGTCCGGGCCCCTCAGGCAGACCCGCCGAGGTGGACACCAGTCCCGCCTCGAACAGCGCGACGTCCTTCGCCCCGCGGCCCTGGTTGCGGACCACGAGGTCGACGAGCGTCGAGAGCAGGTTGGTGCGCATGAGCGGCAGGTCTTCGGACATCGGGTTGGCCAGGCGCACGTGCTTGCGGCGCACGTCATCGGCCTCGAGCCGCAGCTGATCGTCCCGTTTTTCGTTCGTGAACGGGTACGACAGCACCTCGGTGAACCCGTCGGCAGCCAACAGGTTCGAGATCCGGCGGCGCGTCTTCTGCGCGACCGTCAGTCCGTTGCCTGCCCGAGCGGCGGGCTGAACGGACGGAATCCGGTCGTAGCCGCCGGTGCGGGCGACTTCCTCGATGAGGTCGACGTCGTCGGTGATGTCCGTGCGCCAGCTGGGCACGGTCACCGACACCGCCTCATCGTCTTTAGTCGACACAGTCGCGCCGATGCCCTCGAGCAGTAAGGTCACCTCGGCGGTTGTGTACTCAACACCGACCAAGGAAGCGACACGGGCGACCTTGAGGTCGAGAATGGTCGGCTCGGGAGCCTGACCGACCTGCGTGGTCGCCGGGCTGAGCGTGCCGCCGCCGAGTTCGACGAGGAGATCCGCGCAGCGACGTGCGGCCACGGGACCGAGCTTCGGGTCGACTCCGCGTTCGAAGCGACGCGAGGCCTCCGAAGACAGCTTGTGGCGGCGTGAGGTGCGGGCAATCGAGATCGGGTCGAAGTGAGCGGCCTCGATGACGACGTCGGTCGTCTGGTCGTTGACCTCGACGTCGGCGCCGCCCATGACGCCGGCCAGACCGATGATCTTTCCACCTTTGCCAGAAGCTCCAGCACCGCGGTCGGTGATGAGCAGATCCTCGGGATCGAGCGTGCGCTCGACATCGTCGAGAGTCGTGAACTCCTCCCCCGCACTCGCACGGCGGACGACGATCTCGTCGCCGAGCAGCGAAGTGTCGTAGGCGTGCAGAGGCTGGCCGAGCTCGAGCATGACGTAGTTCGTGACATCGACAGTCAGGCTGATCGGACGCATTCCCGCCTGCTGCAGACGACGCTGCATCCAGAACGGAGTCTTCGCAGCCGGATTCAGCCCGGTGACCTGAAGTGCGGTGAACTGGTCACAGCCGGCCACCTCGTTGATGGGGTTGTCGTCCTCGACCGATACCGGGAATCCATCGTCGGTGGCAGCGTTGGTGGGAGCCACCTCGGCGGATCCGATATCGGTGAAGGTCTGACCCTTCATCTGCGCGTATTCGCGTCCGATGCCGCGCATCGACAGCTGGTAGCCGCGGTCGGGGGTGACGTTGACGTCGAGGGTCACCTGGTCGAGGCCGAGCAACGTGATCGCATCGTCACCGGGCTCACCGGTCAGCCCGAGATCGGAGAGCACGATGATGCCGGAGTGATCCTCGCCGAGGCCGAGCTCCTTGGCCGAGCAGATCATGCCGTCGGACTTGTGACCGTAGGTCTTGCGAGCAGCGATGGCGAAGTCACCGGGCAGGACTGCTCCGGGCAGGCAGGCGACGATGAGGTCGCCGGGCACGAAGTTGTGGGCACCGCAGATGATGCCGCGGCTCGGGCGCTCCTCGCCGGGCTGCGGGTCCTTCGGATCGTCGAGATCCTCGTTGTGTTCGGGGCCGACGTCGACGCGGCACCAGTTGACGGTCTTGCCGTTCGAGTGCTCTTCCTTGACGAGTTCGAGCACCCGACCGACGACGAGGGGGCCGGTGATCTCGGGTCCGAAGAAGTCCTCTTCCTCGAGTCCGACGGCCGCGAATTCGGCGGCGAGGGCATGGGGGTCGGTCTCGGCTGGGAGATCGACATAGTCGGCCAGCCAGTTCAGTGGGACGCGCATATCAAGCCTTCATTCCGAAACGGGCCGAGAAGCGCACATCGCCTTCGACCATGTCGTGCATATCGTTGATTCCCTCGCGCAGCATCAGGGTGCGTTCGATGCCCATGCCGAAGGCGAAGCCCTGGTAGACGTCGGGGTCGATGCCGGCGGCGCGCAGCACGTTGGGGTGGACCATTCCGCAGCCGCCCCATTCGATCCAGCCGGGTCCGCCGACCTTGTTGGGGAACCAGAAGTCCATCTCCGCGCTCGGTTCGGTGAATGGGAAGAAGCTCGGGCGCAGGCGGGTCTTCGACTCAGGCCCGAACATCTCGCGGGCGAAGCCGTCGAGGGTGCCCTGCAGGTTGGCCATGGTCAGGCCCTTGTCGATGGCGATGCCTTCGATCTGGTGGAAGACCGGGGTGTGCGTGGCATCGAGCTCATCGGTGCGGAAGGTTTTGCCCGGGCACACGACGTAGAGCGGGACACCGCGTTCGAGCAGGGACCGCGACTGCACCGGTGAGGTGTGGGTGCGCAGGACGAGGCCGGCCTCGGGTGGGTCGACGAAGAACGTGTCCTGCATCTGGCGGGCCGGATGGTCGGGTCCGAAATTCAGGGCATCGAAGTTCAGCCACTCGGATTCGATCTCGGGGCCTTCGGCGACCTCCCAGCCGAGGCCGACGAAGTAGTCCGCCGCCTGTTCCTGGATGAGGCTCAGCGGGTGGCGAGCGCCGAGGCGACGCCGATCGGTGGGCAGGGTGACGTCGATGGCCTCTTCGATGAGCACGGCCGCATCGCGTTCGGCTTCGAGCTCTGCCAGACGTGCGTCGTGGGCCTGCTTGACCGCTCCCCTGGACTTACCGACGATCTTGCCGGCGGCGGCCTTATCGGCCTTGTCGAGTGAGCCGATGGCTCGGTTGGCGAGCGCCAGCGGGGCTTTGTCGCCGGTGTGGTCGATCTTCGCCTGCTTGAGCTCGTCGAGAGTCGTCGCATCCGCGAAAGCCTTGAGTGCCGCGTCGACGGCCTGCTTCACGGCCGACTCGTCCAAGGGGTCGAGTTGGTCTGTCATCAATGTCCTTTTGTCCGTACTTGCCCGCAGCTGAGGGGACGTCGTTTCTCTTCGCCTGCAAGTCTATCGTCTGCCCCGGCACGGGCACTGAACAGCCCACGATCTATGCAATTCATCTGAACGACGCTCCCGTGTCGACATGCGAGGACGGCCCTCAAAATGAGATACAAAACGCTCAAACACTACAAGCACACTGTTGTCTATTAAAATCGTTTAAATTCGTCATTTGTCAGGTCTACATGAAAATAAACCCGTGAGCAAAAATGGAAATAAAACGCAAAATGAGCGACCCCACACGTTGAAAACAAGCGCAATTACCCCACCGAAACAGAAAGCGCTCTGTCTCAGAATACAAAACAACCTGATCTTAACCTGACAACAGAAGTAGCATTTGCAGTATGGACTCAAGCGATATCCTAACTCTCATCACCGCAATATTAGGCTCAGGAGCTCTAGCGACTTTAATTCAGCTCACCGCCAATCGATTTCGAATCGACCGTCGGGCGGATCTAATCAGATCCTGGAAAGAAGAATCAGATATAGCAGACAAATTATACAAAGAAGCTATCTCAATAGATGCAGGCCCAGGTCAGAAAAGCCACCCTTCAGCGAATAACAACAACTCGTCGGATGGCGCAACTCGCAACGAACAACCCTCGGAGAAAACAACTCAGGATCAAGATTCTCCGCCGCTCGACCCTGAATTTGCCTCTAGAAACTCTCGCATTGCATTTAGCCGTGCGGTGCGAAGCGATCTCAACAAGAGATTATCGCTGGAGCTCGTTCCCAGCAATGCCATAGGAATAGTATTCAGCTACCTCATCGCGTTAGCCTTCTCCCTCGGAGGTCTATTCCTGATAGTGACTGGAACTTACCTGATCGCAACCGCCGGAGATAAAGACACAAACCCTCCTGCCTCCGCGGGAGTTCTCGTTATAATTTACGGCGTGATTTTCATGATTTCTGGTATTGTGATGTTCTCTTTCCTCAACGCTGTAGAGCAATCCAGGATGCGAGCACGGAAAATAATATTGGACGTACTCAATATAGACTCACCTGGATCCTCCGGGAAGATAAAAATCGAAAACGACGATCTGATGTTTGTGGATGAACTACCAAAGCTATTCACAAAGACACCAAAATTTAGGCGAAACAAAGCGCCCCGCCCCACGCTGCTTAGGCGCGCACTAGGTAAAGATCTAGCCTACAATCTCGAAACGTTTATACGTCAGACTACGACGAAAGACACTTTCGAATCACCGAAATCCGCGACAAATCGTAAGACGAACACTCCGTGACATTCGCGTCTCCCCCGCCGAGACCTGGGGCGGCGTCCGCTGGGCGGGTGGGCCGCCTCGGTGGGCGATCCCCTCGCCGAGGCGGCCGTGCGGTTGCGCACGTCAGCTGGGTGGGCCGCCTCGGTGACGGTTGTGTGGGATCGGTCATAGGGATCGAGCCGCGTGAGGCGTAGGGTCGGGCACATGACGACACAACGTGCATCAGATGTCATGGTCAGAGCCCTGGAGAACGAAGGTGTAGAGCGGATCTTCGGCCTTCCCGGCGAGGAGAACCTCGACTTCGTCGAATCCCTGCGGAACTCATCGATCGAACTCATCCTCACCCGGCATGAGCAGGCGGCCGCGTTCATGGCCGCCACCTACGGTCGGCTGACGGGCAAGCCCGGGGTCGTGCTCACGACCTTGGGGCCGGGCGCACTCAATCTGGCGACCGGGGCTGCGTACGCCCACCTCGGCGGGATGCCGGTCATCATGATCACCGGGCAGAAGGGCATCCGCACGGCCGAGCAGGCGGCGTTCCAGATGGTCAACACGGTGGCGACGATGGATCCGCTGACGAAGGTGAGCAAGCAGATCAGCTCGGCGGCGATGATTCCGACGATGGTCCGCGAAGCGTTCCGCGCTGCCCAGGCCGAGCGTCCGGGACCGGTGCACCTCGAACTGCCCGAGGACATCGCGGGGATGCCGGTCGACGGGTTCGAGCTCATCGAACCGCATACGAACAGTCGGCCCGTCGCCGGAGATACGGCGATCGCGAACGCCGCGAACGTCATCAGGGAGGCGAATAACCCGCTGCTCATGCTCGGTGCGGATGCGTCCCGGGCCTCGTGCAGTGAGGCTCTGTCGCGTTTCGTCGCAGGGATGCGCATCCCCTACGTGACCACGCAGATGGGCAAGGGATCGGTGACGGGCGCGTCGGATCTGTACATGGGCACGGCGGCCCTGACCTCCGGTGACTACGTCCACGACGCGATCGATGCCGCCGATGTCATCGTCACCATCGGCCACGATACGACGGAGAAGCCGCCGTTCACGATGGATGAGACCGGGCCGACGGTCGTGCACATCGGGTACCGTCCCGCCATCGTCGAGCAGGTGTATTTCCCGCAGTTCGAGGTCATCGGTGACCTGGGTCCGTCCTTGGACAAGCTCGCCGAGGTGCTCGGGTCTCCCGTACCCACCGCCGAGGCGCTCCTGCCGATGCGTGATGAGATCCTCATCAAGATCCACGAGGGAGCCGATGCGGATAGGTTCATCCCACAGCGGATCGTCCAGGAGGTCCGTGACGTCGTACCGACCGACGGAATCGTGGCCCTGGACAACGGAATGTACAAGATCTGGTTCGCCCGCAACTACCGCACGACCAGGGCGAACACTCTGCTGCTCGACAATGCGCTGGCGACGATGGGCGCCGGGCTGCCGTCGGCCATCGGGGCGAAGCTGACCTACCCGGAGCGTCGGGTCATGGCCGTGGTCGGCGACGGCGGGTTCATGATGAACAGCCAGGAGATGGAGACCGCTGTCAGGCTCGGGCTGGACCTCGTCGTGGTCATCCTTGAGGACAACGCCTACGGCATGATCCGGTGGAAGCAGGCCGCGGACGGATTCCCCGACTACGGTCTGACCTACGGCAACCCCGACTTCGTCAGGTACGCGGAATCGTATGGGGCAATCGGCACCCGCGTCGAGGATGTCGACAGCATCAGCGTCGCCTTGGAGAATGCATTCTCTGTTGGCGGCGTGCACGTCGTGGTCGTGCCCATCGACTATTCGGAGAACAAACGCGTGCTTATCGACGAGCTGGGACGTCGGTGAGGCACTGTTTTATGGTGCTTGCGACCCTGATCCGGCAACTGGCCAATTGATACGGTCACGTATCTTCACGGTTCTGCTGGGGGTCTCCACGCTGTGCGCGTGGGGATCCCTCGGCGGGACCGTGAAGGCTGCCCTTCGGGCCTGGCCGATCGATTCACTGCTCTGGACAGTCCCGAGGGGTTAGCGAACGAAGACTAGCCAGGTCAATCATTTCGAGGAACCCAGATCCACCCTTCTCTTCGCGCACTCGACTTCATTTCAGCGGGAGCCGGCTCGCATCTGCCCAGATAGGCTTCCAGTGCGATGATGGCGGCGAGCACTGCGTCCAGCGCATTGTCGTCGGCGACGCAGAAGTCTTTGTGCCCGTTCCACTCCAAGTTGGGAAATTTCGCGGACAGGTCGTCAACCAATTGGTTCCGGACTTCAGAGTTCTTCTGTCCTTTGTAACCACGATGTTGCAGGCCCCACGCTTTCAGCGCTGCCGCAGGATAGACCTCATAAACGACACCCGACCCGTCTCGAGCGGCTGAGACGCCCTCTGCCCTCAGGTGTGCCTCAATACCGGCCCAGCGCATTGCCGCATAAGCAATCCGCTCGGTGGCCACGCTCAATGGCCAGACACCGGTGCAGCGTTGGACGGACCGGTCAGTGTCCCTCAGCGCCAGCCCCCGTCGCCATTCGCGGTCGGTGGTCACCGGCGCGGACAGACTTCCACTGGCGTGGTCGGACACGAATTCGACGAACTTCTGTGGCCAGCCAAGAGGCACGTCAATACCTGTCCGACCTGCCTGAACAATTGTGTCCCGGATCGCGTCATCGTCGGCGCCAAGAAGAAGTTCGTCAATTGTCATTCGCGCGTTGAGGGATTCCCGCTCGCCAACGTTGAGTATGGCGAGGCCAGTGCGGTCTGCCTCGGCTGCGAGGTCGACTCCGGCAACTCTCATCCCGACCTTCTTTCCATGAGTATTCACGGGGCCATCTGCCCGCTTCACGGAGGTATCGACGACGGACGCCGTTTGCTGACCAGTGTTATCAGTACGCCGGCGGGCGTTCAGGTGATTCGAACGGATAGCGTGCCCGGAAGTCATCAGCGATCTCGCCCATGGTCACGATCTTCACACCGTCGTGCCCGCCGATGTAGTCCAGCAGACGTTCGAGCATGAGCAGCACCTGCGGACGGCCGGACACGTCCGGGTGGATCGTGATCGGGAAGATCGCATAGTCGAGTTCGCGGTAGACCCAGTCGAACTGGTCGCGCCACAGGGTCTCGATATCGCGCGGATTGACGAACCCGTGGCTGTTCGGGCTGCTCTTCACGAACAGCATCGGCGGCAAGTCGTCGACGTACCAGTTCGCGGCGATCTCGACGAGGTCGATCTCCTTGCCGTGCTTGAGCGGCTTCATCCACGTTTCCGGCGACTGCGAATAGTCGATCGGCGTCCATTCGTCGCCGGCGATGGAGTAGTACGGCACGAAATCCTTGTGGCTCTGGCTGTGGTCGTATTCGAAACCGAACTTCTTGAGCAGCTCTGGAGTGTATGCGCTCAGCTCCCACCACGGGGCGACGTAGCCGCGTGGCTGGCTGCCGGTGAGGTTCGTGATGAGCTCGACGGACTTCTCCATCACGATGTCTTCCTGACGGTTCGTCATGGCGACGGGATTCTCATGGCTGTAGCCGTGGGCGCCGATCTCATGTCCGTCGTCGTGCACCACCTTGCATTGGTCAGGGAAGGTCTCGAGCGAATGTCCGGGGATGAACCAGCTTGCCTTGAGGTCGCGGCGTTTGAGCATCTTCAGGAGCCGGGGAACTCCGATTTCGCCGGCGAAGATGCCCCGCTGAATGTCCGAGGGAGAGTCTTCGCCGCCGTAGGAACCGAGCCAGCCTGACACCGCATCGATGTCGATACCGAGTGAAACGAAAATCTCTTTGGCCATCTTGCGCATCCTCCGTCGAGTCGAAAGTGAGAACGCGGATTCGCTGCGGGCGAATGCCGCGATGCTGTGAGTCTTTCACCGAAGTGTGATCTGCGCAATAGGTGTCTCACCAGGTCAGAGACCTTGCTACTCCGCTAGGAAACTCCCGTGCTCACTCCACGGTGATGCCGAGTTCTGAGGCGAAGAGTTCAGCGAAGAGCATGAGCTGAGTGACGTCGATGGTCGCTCCGCGCAGCGAGTGGACTCCGGAGATCTTGTGCGGTTCCAGTCCCCGGATGTCGACGTTGCCGAGGGTGGCGCCTTCGCACTGGAAGACGCCGACGCTGCTTCCCGGGAAGGCGACCCGGCTGGCCTTCGCTCGGTCGAGGTCGATCTCGTCGATCTTGCAGTCCCGGAATTCGACATCGGTGAGCTTCGACTCCCGTAGGTTGAGGTAGGAGATGCGGCAGTTCGTGAACTGCACCTTCTCCCACACGCTGTCATAGACGATGCCGGCGCCGATCCGCGTACCGGAGACGTCAGTGTGCAGCAGGTTTCCGCGGGGCATGGTCCAGGTGTCCGCGCGGCAGTCCGTGATCTCCGTTCCGGAGATCCTGGCTCCGGTGAGGTCGATCGGAGCCTCGGCGTCGCCGAAGTTCACGTTCGTCATTCGACAGTCGAGGAACGTCGTTTGGGTGGCGTCCGCCTCGGCGAGGTTGAGGTCGCTCAACTCCATCCCTTCGAGGAATTCCTCGGGACCGATATCACCGAGGAAGCCCGGAACCAGATCGTCGAGGCTGAGCTTCGGTGGGCGCGGAGATTCGGTGGCCATAACGCCACCCTAACGGCTCCTATGGACACGGCATTTCATCGGACGGTAGACCCAGGCAAGACCTCTCCGGTGCAGTTTCATTTCAACGAACTTGTCTAGATCGCTCTAGACGCCCCTGTCTACCCTGCACTAGACTTGAGTAATGAAGCGGGCGGCTGTTCTCAAGAAGCTCAATCAAGCAGCCAAAGAAGTCGGGAAAGATTTTTCGTTGACCGAACTCAC
The DNA here is from genome assembly GCF_000583215.1 of Brevibacterium sp. VCM10. Taxonomy (NCBI): domain Bacteria; kingdom Bacillati; phylum Actinomycetota; class Actinomycetes; order Micrococcales; family Brevibacteriaceae; genus Brevibacterium; species Brevibacterium sp. VCM10. The sequence continues at coordinate 55,812 of NZ_JAJB01000046.1, read as the reverse complement.
CAACCACACAGGCGTCACGGTCGGACAGACTCGATCCACGCTCGGTCGGCACAGTAAAATCGACGATGACACCGCACGAAAATTCTTTGATCAGTACGCGAAGGAACTCGGGAAAGCATGGTGGCGGAAGTGATTTACACAGTCGAAGCAACCCGCAACGGATCCTGGTGGTCATTGCAGTGCCGTGAAGTCCCCGGAGCACTGTCACAATCCAAATCACTCGCGGAAGCCAAGAAGATCATGCCGGAGGCTATCGCTTTCGTTGCCGATGTTCCCGAAACGGCAGTTGAAGTCACAGTTGTTTCAATCGTTCCCAGCGCCGCCCAAGAGCATCTGCAAGAGGCAGCCAGACTGAGGGAAATCGTTGCCACCGCTAATAGTCAGGCAGCGTCCGAGTCACGCCAGGCTGCCGAGGAGCTGCGCAAATTGGGAATGACGGTGCGGGACATCGGTGAGACCCTGGGCGTTTCCTACCAAAGAGCCAGCCAGCTCTTGGCCTCTGCTTCCTAACTCGCGAAGTCCGTCTGACAAGGCACCCGTTGAGCCACGAGTAATGATCGTGTACTGCAGTAAGAGGTGGAATCCGCCTCGACGACACTCCCCCGCTAGACTCCAGTAATGAAGCCACTGACAACGATCCTGTCATTGCCCGTTGCCGACCCACAGGCCACCGCGAACTTCTACGCCGAAGGGCTCGGACTCGAAACCGACGGTGTGGAGGACGGCATCGTCGCCTTCGAACTGCCCAACCTCTCGATCTTCTTCATCACCGCAGACGAATACGGTCAATACCTTGAGCTCTCGGGGCAGCCGGGTTCGAAGAATCCGGTTCCAGGCGCCAGCATCATCTCGTGTGCGTTCACCACGCGTGCTGAGATCGATGAGGTGCTCGACCGTGCGGTTGCCGCCGGCGGATCAGCCGATCCGGGTCAAGACGTGGATGGGTCGTACATGGGCTACTTCGCTGACCTCGACGGCTACATCTGGGAACTCGTCGCCAACGAGCAGACGGCGAAGGCCGCCGGAACCAACTAGCCCCTCACATCCGCTGATTCCGCGCACTCTCGTAGATGCACACACCAGCAGCAGTCCCGAGGTTGAGGCTTTCGGCCGAGCCGTAGATCGGAACAGCCACAGACGAATCGCACAGCTCCAGATCCTCGGCGCTCATCCCCCAGGCCTCGTTTCCAAAGACCCACGCGGTCCGGGCGGTGAGATCAAGGCCTGTATCCCACGGGTGGTGAAGACCGTGGGCTTCGTCGTTGGCGTCGGCGGCGAGCACCTGCAGGCCGCGTGCACGGGCCAGTTCGGTGACCTCGGACAGGCCGACTCCGGTGACGATGGGAATGTGGAAGAGCGAACCGGCGGTCGACCGCACGACTTTGTCGTTGTAGACATCCACCGACGACGACGTCAGCACCACGGCATCGGCGCCCGCAGCATCGGCCAGCCGGATGATCGTGCCGGCGTTGCCCGGATCACGTACCTGCGACAGGACGACGACGAGCTGAGCTTCTTTGTCGACAACTGAGGTCAGTTCAACGTCCAGGGTCTTGCACACGGCCACGACACCTTGGGAGTTCACGGTCGAGGCGAGCTCGGTGAGCACCTCGGGGGTGACGATGCTGCACTGCATGCGGCCGTGCTTCGCCGCGGAGACGAACGAGGGATGCTCCTCGGCGGCCTCCTCGGTGATGAAGAGCTCGACGACGGAGCCCTTGCGCGCCAGTGCCTCCCGGACGGCCTGCGGACCTTCGACGAGGAACTGCCCCGTGGCCTTGCGGTCGCGGCGCTTGAGCAGCTTCGCGGCGTTCTTGATCCGCTTCGACTGTGGTGAGGAGATGACGTCAGGGAGTTTCATGAAACCGTGTTCTCGATCCGTTGGATGCTGAAGGGGAAGATGTGGTGGCTGAAGAGATAGAAGCTGATCCGGGGACCAGACGGGCCCCGACAGAACGACCGACGGCCCCGAACCTGCAGTTCGGGGCCGTCGTCGATCACCGAGGCGATCGGTCAGTCACTGTGTGACCGGAGTCTTGAGTTGACGCTGCTCAGGCGGCGTCGGTCTTCGCTGCGTTGACGTCAGCAGGAAGAGCATCCTTGGCGACCTTGACCAGGTGCGCGAAGGTGGCCGAGTCGTTCACGGCGAGCTCGGCGAGCATACGACGGTCGACCTCGACTCCAGCGGCCTTGAGGCCCTGGATGAAACGGTTGTAGGTCATGCCGTTGGCGCGGGCGCCGGCGTTGATGCGCTGGATCCAGAGACGACGGAAGTCGCCCTTGCGCTTGCGACGGTCACGGTAGCTGTAGACCAGCGAGTGGATGACCTGTTCTTTGGCCTTGCGGTACAGGCGCGAACGCTGTCCGCGGTAGCCGCTTGCCCGGTCGAGGATGACCCGGCGCTTCTTGTGAGCGTTGACCGCTCTCTTCACACGTGCCACGTGTTACTCCTTTGAAAAGTTCGTATCTGCCGGCGGTGCCGGACTCTGGTTCAAGCTGAGACAACCGATGTCGGCTGCCCGTGGGAGTTCCCGGCTGATGCCCGGAAAGCGAAGCCCCGAAAGGGGTCTCACCTGCCCTTGAGCTTGCCCAGAAGCTTGCGGGCCTTGGCGCGGTCGCCGCCGACGATTTCCTGGTCGGTGGACACGCGGCGCTTACGAGCCGAGGTCTTGCCCTCGAACTTGTGCTGGTTGTTCACGCCTTCACGCATGATCTTGCCACTGCCAGTCACGCGCATGCGCTTCTTGGCGCTGCTGTTCGTCTTCTGCTTCGGCATAGTGCCGTTCTCCTTTGCAATTCGTTGCCGACGTCGACCGCCGGCAACTACTTCACACGCACAGTCCAGGACGGGCCTGGAACACGACGTACTTAATTTCTCACGCGTCCGGGCGAGCTGCGTTCTTCTCGGCAGCGACCCGATCGCGACGGGACTTCACCTCAGCGGATTTGCCCTTGGCACCAGCCGATGCCTTCCGGGCCTCCGCCTTGGCGTCAGACTTTGACTTGTGCGGGGCGATGACCATCACCATGTTGCGTCCGTCGACTCGCGGTGAGGATTCGACGGAGCCGAGGTCGGACACATCTTCGGCCAAGCGGTTGAGCAGCTTGATGCCCATCTCGGGGCGGGACTGCTCACGTCCGCGGAACATGATCATGACCTTGACCTTGTCGCCGCCTTCGAGGAAGCGGGTGACGTGGCCCTTCTTCGTCTCGTAATCGTGTTCGTCGATCTTGAGACGGAAGCGGATCTCCTTCAGCGCAGTGTTCGCCTGGTTCTTCCGGGCTTCTCTGGCCTTCTGGGCAGATTCATATTTGAATTTTCCGTAGTCCATGAGCTTGGCTACGGGTGGCTTCGCCTGCGGGGCTACCTCGACGAGGTCGAGTCCGGCCTCACCGGCGAGATCGAGTGCCTTGCGAATGGCAACGATACCGACCTGTTCACCATTGGGTCCGACCAACCGGACCTCGGGAACCCGAATCCGGTCATTGATGCGCGTCTCGCTGATGTGTTCACTCCTTTTTGCTCAAATGTGGTCGTGGCAACGAAAAAGGCTCCCGTTGACACATGCCAAGGGAGCCTGCACACACGAGCAGTACGGTAGACGTACGTTCGGTGAATACACCTCGATCTGCACCCATTCGGACAATGCCCGAAGGACAGATCTTTGGACCCGATCGCTCTTCGCGATCAAGGTGGGAGACAGACTCCGCTTCGCACCAGCTACCAGTGTACTACGCTTCATGACTCTTCGCACATCGAGGCCCTGGTGTGATCGCCGCGTTGATTTATATGTCAAGCTTATGGCATGAGTTCTGAAGAATCTGTTCCAGCCGAGGCGATCGCCGACGTTACGCGCGACATCGCCGAGGTCCCCGCCGTCGAGGTCATCACCTCCAGCGCCGTCCACCTCATGTCCGCCGCCGCCGTCAAGTGCGGCCTGGCCGAGGACACCGCCGAAGGCCACGGCGCCGACCTCCAGGACCTCGATGAGGCCCGCAAGCTGATCACCGCGCTGGCCGGCTTCGTCACCGGCGCCGCCACCGTGATCGGCGACCACCACGCCCGCCCGCTGCGCGATGGACTCCGCAGCCTGCAGCTGGCCTTCCGCGAGGCCTCGGAGATTCCCGACGCCCCCGGCGAAGGCCCCGGAGAGAAGTTCACCGGCCCCGTCCGCTGACACATCCATCACCGAGGCGGCCCCCGACCATTCGTCGGGGGCCGCCTTCGTCTGTGGTTCAGCCGTTCGCCGGCGAGGATGGCCCACCGGGTCCGCCGAACCCCCGGTGCAGCGTCTCGGCTGAGAGGCGGCTCCGAAGGCGAAGCACTGTCGACGGATCAGGGATCCTCACCTGCTCGCTCCGCCTGCGCCTTGATGCCGCGCAGGCGACGATCCCATCCGTGGGCGACGATACCGAGCAGATCGGATACTTCGCGGATCTGCGACGGACTCACCGAGTGCACGCGGCGGGATGATCGGGTCGTCGAACTCACGATCCCTCCGCTCTCGAGAATCCGCAGCTGCTTGGCCACAGCCTGTCGGCTCAGCCCGAGATCACGCGCCACGGCGCCGGCGTCATCGGGCGACTGGGACAGCCGAACCAGGATGCGGCGTCTCGTGTGGTCGGCCAGCGCTTTGAAGACGAGATCCGCCTCGTCCGACAGCAATCTGTGCTGAACGGAGTCCTCTGCAGCACTCATCTCGCCGACACGGCGAGTCCCCTCGCCACCGCGAGCTCTTCGACCCAGCCTTCGGCATTCTCCTCAAATCGCCGGCGTCGCTCGGCGGCATCGTCGCTGAGCCGGGCGAACCCACTCTCACGGACGGTGAGCAGGACGCCCTGACCCTCTGGTTCGATGGTGAAAACGATCGTGTTGCTGGGAAAGTCGTCCAATGATCCGGGCGTCCCGCCGAGCCAGCGGAAGACGGCACGGCGAGGCGGATCGAGCTCCTCCGTGCCGATGGTGAATTCGCCGACGTTCGGGTCAATCACCCGAGAGACACCGTCCTCAGAGCTGATGTCATGCTCGGTGTAGCTGCCGTCATTGATGAACCAGCCGGGTTCGCTGATGATGTCCCACACCGTTTGTGCGTCGGCGTCGATGTGGATGCTGCGGACGATCTCGTCGGGCACATCATCCGCAGTGGTGGGTACGTCGTCCTCGGTCACGATGGTTCCTCTCGTCGGCGAGATCGGCACTGGGCCGCGTTGGCGACGACTCTATCTCGCACCCCGTTAAAGTGCAACCATTCAGTTGCACCCTCGTTCATCGATCGGCCGCCGATTCCCACCCCGCCCCGCGGTTCATTCGCCGAGGCTGCCGATGACTCCGCGCATGAGTTCACCCTCGATTTCGTCGAACCCCGGACCGAATTGGCCGAAGCGAAGACCGTTGATCAGACCGATGACAGCGACCCAGATGGTCACGGTTCTCATGATGACCGCATCGGAGTAGTCGAGGCCGAGCTCCTCGAGGCCGTCGCGCAGCGGCGCAAGTGCGCTCTCAGGACCCTGAGTCACCGAACCGGTCTTGCCCGACTGGGGCACGGATGCCCGTTCCGACGCTCGAGCATCCTCTGCCACCAGCTGCGCGAGCGCGACCATGATCCGCGTTCCCGGGACCACGGTCTCCTCTCGCGGAGCCTCATAGTCAGCGATCGGGGTGCCGTAGATGAGCGCCCACCGATTCGGGTGCGCGCGCGACCATTCGAGCATGGTCAGCGCGAGGGCCTCCACGCTCCGCTCCCCCGCCAGCGCTTCATCGACGGCATCGGCGATCTGCGTGAAGGCATCGCGGATGAGAATGGTCAGCAGCTCATCACGGCTCTTCACATAGCGGTAGACCGCGCTGGAGACGACCCCGAGCTCTCGCGCGATCGCCCGCAGCGACAGCCCGTCGACTCCGTCGTCGTCGACCATCCGGTTGCCGATCGCGGTGATCTGGGCTTCCGTCTCGATTCGGGCTCGCTGTCGTGGGGTCGTTTCTGTCATGACTTCACCCTACGGTCCGAGAGCAAAGATAACAATAGTGAGCACTGCTCTTGCATTGTCGACGCATGCGGCCTACGCTGAATTCCGAGAGCACCGCTCTCTCAATCATGAGAACATCATCGGAAGGACTCGCTATGAGAACAGCACTCATCATCGGAAACGGACAGATTGGTTCGGAGATCGCCGCCCGACTCACGGACGTCGGAGTCACCGTCCGCATCGCCACCCGCTCCGGCAGCAACTCATCCGGCACCCCCACCCACATCAAGGCCGATGCGAGTGATCGCGCCCAGCTGGCCGAGGCCGCTGCCGGAGTCGATGCGATCTTCGCCTGCGCCCACGCCGCGTACGACAGCCGCAAATGGGAGCAGATCCTCCCCCGCCTCGATGCGGCGGTCCTCGACACGGCGGCCGAACTCGACATTCCTGTGGTCTTCCCGGAGTCGGTCTATGCCTTCGCCGGCCTCGACTCCCCGATCACCGAAGACTCCCCTTTCGCCCCGGTCGACGACAAGGGACGGATTCGGCAGCGGTTGGTCGAAGCACGGGAAACCCATCCGGCGACGTGTGCAAGCGTCATCGCCGGGGACCTGCTCGGCAGAACTGCCGAGAAGTGGTCATCGGTGGTGCGCATGTGCATCACGGACCCGATCGGTCAGGGTCGACGGGTCTATGTGCCCGCACGCACGGACGTGCCGCATGGCATCACCGTCATCGCCGACCACGCGGCCGCCATGATCCAAGCGGCAGAGGATCTGAATGACGTCCCCGCGGGGACGCACCAGCTGCGGATCGCCCCGGCGTCGAACCCGACTCTGGCCGAGATCGCCGATTTCACCGCGGATGCCCTCGGGCAGAAGCACAAGCGTCCGGCCACGGTGCCGCGCTGGGCGACCCGTGCGGCAGGAGTGTTCGAACGCTCCTTCTACGAGCTCAACGCTCTGGCCCCGATCTGGTACGAACCCTGCGTCATCTCCTCCAGCGATTTGGCCGAAACAGTCGGCACAACCGATTGGCGGGAGGGCGTGCGGCAGATGCTCGACGCGGGAACGTCTGAGACTCCTGCACGGCAGCCTCGGTGAGCGAACGAGGCCTCACAGCCGGATCCCGTTGCCCGGACCCAGCGGCAGGTCGAAGACGAACCAGATCGTCAGCAGCACGGCCCAGGCCAGCCAGAACGGGATGACGAACGGGAACATCCGCGAGATCACCGTACCCAGTCCGGCATTGGGTTCGTAGCGGCGAACGAGGCCGAGGAGGACGATCATGTACGGGTTGAGCGGGGTGATGACCTGGGTGGCCGAGTCGCCGACGCGGAATCCGGCCTGGATGAACGCCGGTTCGTAGCCGAGCAAGGCGAAGAGCGGAACGAACACCGCGGCCATGAGCGTCCACATCGATGACCCGGAGATGATGAATAGGTTGAGCACACTGGCCAGGAGCATGAACCCGATGACTGCAGCGAGCCCGGTCAGGCCGATCGCCTCAAGCCCCGAGGCTCCGGCGACGGCGATCCACGAACCGATTCCCGTCCAGTTGAACAGGGCGATGAACTGGCCGAGGATGAACGCGAGGATGAGGAAGGACATCATGTCGATGATCGACTGGCTCATCATCCTCACCAGGTCGTTCATCGACCGCACGGTGCGCACGACGAAGCCGTAGACGACGCCCATGAGCATGAAGTAGGCGAAGACGATGAAGACGATCGACGACAGCAGCGGTGACTTCGGGAGGAATCCGCCGTCCTCATTGCGCCATGGCGAGGCCGGGAGGAGGAATGCGACGAGGAACACCGCGGTGAGGACGAGCGCCGCGACGACCGCCCAGATCAGCCCCTTCTTCTCCTCCGGCTCGAGTTCCGCTTTGATCTCGGTGGTCTCGGACTCATGGGAATCACCCGAGGACTGATCCTCTGATGTCGCCGAGGTGTCCCCGTAGGGGCTGTCGGGCGCCCGGTATTCCCGCGCCAAGCCGGTCCCCGAGGCGCTCGCATATTCACGCGGCACGCCCTTGCGCACCATGTTCGGTTCGATGAGCCGGTCGATGATGAAGCCGGCGATGATCGCCAGCACGATCGACGAGGCGATGTTGAAGTAGTAGTTCGACACCGGGTTGACCGCGGTGTAGTCGGTGTTCGGCAGCGTATCCATCACCGAGGTGGTGATGCCCGCGAACAGTGCGTCGAGGCTGGTGGGCACGATCGACGTCGAATAGCCGGCTCCGGTGGCGGCGAACCCGCCGATGAGGCCGGCCATCGGGTGCCGTCCCGCGGCTTTGAACACGAGAGCGGCCAGGGGCGGGATGATGACGAACGCGGAATCGGCCATGATCGAGCCGACGACGCCGACGAAACCGACGACATAGGGCAGCAGCCACTTCGGGCTCTTGCCGAACGCGATGCGCACGGCGGCGGCCAGCATCCCCGACTTCTCGGCGACGCCGACGGCCAAGAGGATCGGCAGCACGGTCGCCAGAGGCGGAAACCCGATGTAGTTGTCCCCCATCGTCGTCGTCAGCCATGCCAGGCCCTCACCGGTGAATAGGCCCTTGATCGCCACGGTGTCCTCGGTGCCGGGGATGGACACGGAGACTCCGGCCAGGGCCATAGCGGTGGAGACGAGCCCGGTGAGGATGAACAGCCCGAGGAACAGGGTGAACGGTTCGGGCAGCTTGTTGCCGATGCGTTCGATCCAGTCGAGCGTTCGCTGGCCGAAGCCGACTCTGCCGTTTGTCGTCGTTGACATGGTCAGTCCTTCTTCTCGCGGGAAAGGGCTCGGTGGTGGGCTGCGCGCGGTGACGCGGCGAGTTCAGTCGAAGAAGTGCTCGACATCGATCGCTCCGCCCGCACGGTCGAACTCTGCGGTCACCTCGGCGGCGAGGGCATCGTCGGCGAGGAAGTCCAGGGCGGTGCACGCAAGCCCGTAGGCCGCGTCGAGTGCCGCGGATTCGGCGTCCGGTGTCTTCGCTGCCTCGGCGAATTCACGGGTGTGCAGGGCCACCTCGGCGTCGGCGGTCTTGATGAGCGGATGGATGCCGGGAATCCGGTAGGAGACGTTGCCGAAGTCCGTGGACGCGGCAATCGATTCGTCGAGGACGCCGGCGGGCAGCGGCTGGCGCCCGCGGGTCTGTTCGTGTTCGGCCCAGCGGGCGGTCAGCGCCTGGTTCGTGCGCACGGGCAGCGAGGGCGGGTGGTCGTCCCAGTCGACCGTGACGCCGGTTCCGGTCATGAGTGCGGCACCTTTCGCCGTATCCTCGACCCGGTCGGAGAGCTCTTTGAGCGTTTCGGGGAACTTCGAGCGGACGTAGCACTGCACGGTGGCGGTTTCGGTGATGATCGACGGTCTCGTTCCGCCGTCGGTGATGACCGCGTGCAGGCGGGAGATCGGCGGCATCTGCTGCCGCAGCAGACCGAGCCCCTGGTAGAAGAGGTTCGCCGCGTCGAGGGCGTTGCGCCCCATGAAAGGCTGCGCCGAGGCGTGCGCGGCGACCCCTGAGTATGTGACCTTGAGCAGGCGGCGTCCCAACCACACCTGGTCGGCGCAGTCGTATCCGTAGCCGTGGACCATGATGGCCGCGTCGATTCCGTCGAAGGCGCCGGCCCGGGCCATGACCTCTTTGCCCGAATGACCTTCTTCCGCTGGGGTACCCAACAGCACGACGGTGCCCGGCACGGCGTCGGGGTCCTTCTCGTATAAGGCATGGAGGGCCAGGAACGCACCGACTCCGGCGGTGGCGATGATGTTGTGCCCGCACGCATGCCCGATCTCGGGCAGGGCATCGTATTCGGCGAGGATCGCGATCGTGCGCCCGTCGCCGGATCCCGTCGTCGCCCGCAGTGTGGTCTTCACACCGTAGAGGCCGGTCTCGACGTCGACTCCGTGATTGTCCAGCACCGAGGCGATCGCGGCGACCGAATCGAACTCTTCGAACGCGGTCTCGGCGAGGTCATGGATCGTGTGGAGCAGGCCCGTGAGGTCGCCTTCCGCAGCGTCGAGGCCAGCAGCGATTCCAGACCGGCTCGTCTCCGGGGCGCCGGTGAAGTCGGAGGCCCACTCGGCGGCCTGCTCGGCCCGGGCCCTGGTCTGCCGGGCCATCTCGTCGAGGTAGCTGTCGTCCGGCGCGGTCGAGTGACTGAGGTCACGGATTTTGCTCATGGGTCATAAGCATAGGGGCCTTGCCGATCTGACACGCCCGGAACGCTCAGACTTCGACGAGGCGGATGGCCAGGGAATCGATCTTCGCGACGAGGTCCTCGTCACCGGCGACGGCCTCCTGGAACCGGCGCACTTCCTCCGGGGCCACCTCGGATTCGACGCCGAGCGTGATGCCGAGCTCCGGCCCACCGAGGTGAACGCTGTTGCTGCCGGGACTCACACCGATCCGAGCCAGCCAGGGGAAGGACTCGGCGATGGCACGCAGACGCCCGGCCACCTCGGCGTCGGCCCAGGACGGAGTCCAGGGCTGGGACTGCACGAACGCGAACATCGCCGGACGGCGCAGCAGGAATGAGGACTCGGCACCCGGGTCGAGGACGACGAGCTGGGATTCGGCCTCGATCGCCCCGAGGACGAGCCGCTCGGATTCGATCGGCACGGGACGGGCGTCCGAATGCCACGCCGTCAATGGTGGGATTCCGGAGAATCCCGGGGTGCACTCGCGTCCGTCCTCGGCTTGCAGGCGGACCATCGCCATCTCCGAGGAGTTGTCGGTCATCAGCCCGTTCTCTCCGATCTCTTGGTCGAGAGCCATCGGCACGATCGGGGCGTAGAGCCTGGTCCCGGACAGAGCCCGGACGACCTGCTGGTGTGCGGCAGGATCCAGGGGTGCCTGAGCGACCTGGGTCATGGCCTCCAGCAGGGCCGCATCGGCCAGCCCGGTGTCACCGGAGAACGGGTTGGGTTTGAGGTCCCGGCCCGCCCACGCCTGCCCGGCGGAATCCGTCGGGGCGTGGGCCTCGCCTGCCTGGTCGGCAGATGCGGCGGACCGGGGCTCGTGCGGCTCGTGCGAGTGGCCCGGCTCGTCCGACTGGCGCGGCTCGTGCGAGTGCGTGCTCACCGGCTCACCGTCCTGCGACGTCGAGGGCTTCTTCCAGGGTGAACTTGCCGGCGTAGAGTGCCTTGCCCACGATCGCGGAGTCGACGCCGAAGGGCACGAGCTCACGGAGGGCACGCAGGTCATCGAGGCTCGAGACCCCGCCGGAGGCGACGATCGGAGAATCGGTCTTCTGCGCGAGGTCCTTGAGCAGGTCGACATTGGGACCCTGCAGGGTGCCGTCCTTGCGCACATCGGTGACGACGTAGCGGGAGCAGCCGGCGGATTCGAGGGTGTTCAGGACTTCGTAGAGGTCGCCGCCGTCCTTCGTCCAGCCGCGGGCGGCCAGGGTGGTTCCGCGCACGTCGAGGCCGATGGCGACCTGATCGCCGAAGCGCGAGATCATCTCGGCCGTCCACTCGGGGTTCTCCAGGGCGGCGGTGCCGATGTTGACGCGCTCGGCCCCGGTGTCGAGTGCGCGTTCAAGGCTTTCGGTGTCACGGATGCCACCGGAGAGTTCGACCTTGATCCCCACGGCCTTGACGACCTGGTTGAGCAGATCCGAGTTCGATCCGCGTCCGAAGGCGGCATCGAGGTCGACGAGGTGGATCCATTCGGCGCCGCGGCTCTCGAAGTCCTGAGCGGCGTCGATGGGTGAGCCGTAGTCGGTTTCGGTTCCGGCTTCGCCCTGGACGAGGCGGACGGCCTTGCCGTCGGCGACGTCAACGGCGGGGAGGAGGACCAGCTTGTTCGAACTGTCTGTCATTGTGACCTTTCTGCCAGGGTGCCACGGGGTTTGAGGCAACCATAGTCGGTGTGCTCGGTCAGGAGCTGAGTGCGCCTGTGGGGGTGCTGCCGATGCTGCCGGAACCACCACCGGGGCTGCTGCCGGCGGCGAACGAGGCGAGCCAGTTGCGCAACAGCCTGGCGCCCGCCTCGGCGGACTTCTCGGGATGGAACTGTGCGGCCCAGGTGGTGCCGTCCTCGACAGCGGCGATGAAGTCGCTGCCGTGACGGGCGGTCGTCACCGTCGCATTCGGCGGCGGCTCGGTCGCGGCATAGGAGTGGACGAAGTAGAAGCGTTCGTCCCCGACGCCCGCGAACATGGCCGAGTCTGCAGGTGCACTGACCTTCGACCAACCCATATGCGGGATGACCGGGGCTTCGAGGCCGGTGACGGCTCCGGGCCACAGGCCGATGCCCTCGGTCTTGACTCCATGTTCGACGCCGCGTGCGAAGAACACCTGGAGGCCGACGCAGATGCCGAGCAGCGGTCGGCCCTGTTCGTGTCGGGCACGGATGAGGTCGACTCCCCCGACGTTGTCCAGTCCGGCCATCACGGCCGAGAACGCGCCGACCCCGGGGACCAGCAGTCCGTCGGAGTCGTTGATGACATCGCGGTCGGCCGTGAGCGTGACCTCGGCACCGGCCGCGGCGACCGCACGCACGGCGGAGCGGACATTGCCGGCTCCGTAGTCGAGGACGGCGACTGTCGTCATCGCTTCGCCCCCTTGCTCAGCACTGACCAGATCCTCCACAGGGAGAACCCGAGGACGATGACGCCGAGCACGGCGACGACCCAGGCGATGGTGTTCCCGCCCAGCGCGAGCGCAATGCCGAAGGCGGTGACGAGTCCGGCGAGGACGGCGGCGATGATCCACAGCAGTGCCGTGCGTGCCATGGCTGCCCGTCCCGGGCTCATCGTGGCCGCACTGGCCTGCAGCTTCGTCATCGAATCGGTTCTGATGCTGCCTTCGACGTCGTCTGCGGCAACGGTTTCGAGCAGCAGCCCTTCGAGGACATCGGGGAGGTTCTTCAGTGCCAGTCCGGCCGGCACATCGGATTCACGGGCGCCGTGGCGGAAGTGGCCGGCGTCGATCTGCTCTTCGCTGCGCACGAGGAGGAGGACCTCATGTTTGCCGGCGAGCTTCGAGATCGCCGCGGCCGCCTCGTTGCCGGCTTCGACATCGGTGTCGGCGAGGACGATGCCGCTGAACTCACCGATCGGCACGATGGTGCCGGAGATGTTCGACAGCACGCACGCGGCGGCCAGCTGCTGGGCGACCCCGAAAGGGGTCACGATGACGGTCGTGCTCACAGGACTCCCTTGGTGCTGGGAACGGAGTTGCTCCGCGGGTCGGTCTCGACGGCCTGCCGCAGCGCGCGGGCGAAGGCCTTGAATTCGGCTTCGACGATGTGGTGCGGGTCGCGGCCGCGAACCAGGTCGAGGTGGACGGTCAGTCCGCCGTTGAAGGCGATCGATTCCAGCGAGTGGGAGGTCATCGAACCGGTGAAGTGACCACCGATGAGGTGGTACTGCTGGCCTTCGGGTTCGCCTTCGTGGACGAAGTAGGGACGACCGGAGACGTCGACGACGCACTGGGCCAGTGCTTCGTCCAGCGGCACGGCGGCGAAGCCGTAGCGGCGGATGCCGACCTTGTCGCCGAGTGCTTCGCGAATGGTCTGGCCGAGGACGATGGAGGTGTCTTCGACGGTGTGGTGGACGTCGATGTGGGTGTCGCCGATGGCGGTGATGTCGAGGTCGATCATCGAGTGCTTCGACAAGGCGGTGAGCATATGGTCGAAGAACGGCACGCTCGTGGAGATGGTCGAGGTGCCGGTGCCGTCGAGGTTGACGGACACGGACACCGTGGACTCGGAGGTGGTGCGTGAGTTCTGGGCCTGCCTCATGGAGTGCCTTTCGTCGGGGCGGCTGGTGACGGGGTCGGAGACTGCGGACGGTCCGCGAGGAGGTCAGGGTCGTCGGCGAGGATCTCGTCGATGGCGGTCAGAAACGCTTCGGTCTCTGCCTCGGTGCCGGCGTTGACGCGGGCGTGGCCGGTGATGCCGATATCGCGGATGAGGATTCCGCGATCGAGCAGCTTCTGCCACAGCTCGGCCGGTGAGGCGATGTTGCCGAAGAGGACGAAGTTCGAATCGCTGTCGTGGACGGTGAAACCCGCCTCGGCGAGGTGGCTCGACATGCGGTTGCGCGAGTCGATGAGACGGTCGACGTTGCCCAGCAGCAGCTCCGCGTGTTCGAGTGCCGTGCAGGCGAGCACCTGAGTGACCTCGGACAGGTGGTAGGGCAGGCGGACGAGGCGGAGGACGTCGATGAGCTCGGGGGCGGCGATGGCGTAGCCCAAGCGCAGGCCGGCACAGGCGAAGGCCTTGCTCATGGTCCGGGAGACGACGAGGCGGGGCCGACCTTCGAGCAGAGTCATCGCTGAGGACTTGGCGGGGCGGGAGAATTCCGCATATGCCTCGTCGACGATGACGATTCCTGCGCAGTTGTCGTAGGCGGCTTCGATGACGTCGAGGCCGATCGAGGTCCCGGTCGGATTGTTCGGGGTACACAGGAACACGATGTCCGGATTCGCCCGCGCCACTTCGGCGGCGACCGTCTCGGCATCGAGAGTGAAATCGTCCTTGCGTTCGACGTGCTGCCATTCGGCTCCGGTGCCCGTGGTGATGAGCGGGTGCATCGAATAGGAGGGGGTGAAGCCGAGGACGGTGCGGCCCGGTCCGCCGAAGGCCTGGACGATATGGCTGAGCACTTCGTTCGACCCGTTGGCGGCCCAGATCATGGAGGGGTCGAGGTCGACGGTGTCTCCGACACGTTCGTTCCCACCGTCCAAGTAGGTGACGAGGTGTTCGCGCAGTGCGGTGAATTCGCGATCGGGATATCGATTGAGTCCGGCGAAGTGATCGTCGACCGCTGCGCGCATGCTCTCGACGACGACGTCCGGAAGCGGATAGGCGTTCTCGTTGACGTTGAGCTGGACCGGCACATTGAGGTGCGGAGCCCCGTACGGCTTGAGGCCGACGAGGTCTGAACGCACTGGCAGAGAGTCGATGTTTCCCACGGCGACCATTCTACCGAGAGGCCCCCGCCGCCCGGGCGGCGGGTCGGGCATCGAGATCGGCCGGTCGGCTCACCCGATCAAACGGGTCGGCGCGCTGTCAGTCGGGTCGGCGTCCCGCCGGTCGAGCCGGTCTCGACCTCAGCGGACGGGGACGTCGAGGGTCTGGCCGGGGTGAACGGTCGGGGTGTCCAGGTGGTTGATCTCGACGATGTCGGCCACGACATCACGGGTGTCGCGGTCGATGCCGAGACTCGTCGCCACGGTCCACAGCGATTCGCCTTCACCGACGACGACCGCCTCGGCGTCGATGCCGATGCTTTCCGTCTCCGATTCGGCGACGGCAGCGGCCGAGAACGACTGGGTGGCGAGGAGGACCGCTCCGCCGATGACGACGAGAGCGACGAGCAGGGTCCGGAGAAGGCGCACAGCCTGGCGTCCACGAGTGGTCAGGCGCAGCTCGGTGTTCTGTGCAGACATCGCATTACCTCTTTCATTCGTACGATTCCACCAGTAATCGGTAGAACGTCTGTTCTATTCAACATGCCAATCGAACAAATGTCCAGTCCAACTCGAACATCTATGCGACAATGAGAGGGAACCAGCGTTGTTGATTGATCTGTCAGAACCATCTCAGTCGGCACTGACACGAGAATCTTCGAAGCGGAGATCACGGCGTTCAGCGGCAGGGAATAGAACGAAGGGGAACGAGCAGTGGTTCAGAACAAACGAGGCAGAGGCAGGCCTCGCAACGAAGATGTTGCCACCGAGATCGCTGCCGCTCGCAGCGATGACGACGTGGTCCAGATCCCAGAGGGGTCATCCGGTGAGGGCGATTTCCGCCTCACTCCCCGCCAGCGTCTCGTCCTCGAGACCATCGAACGCGCCGTCGTGGCCAACGGCTACCCGCCGAGCATGCGCGAGATCGGCAAGGCCGCCGGACTGGCGTCCCTCTCCAGCGTCGCCCACCAGCTCTCCCAGCTCGAACGCCTCGGCTATGTCCGCCGCGACCCGAAGCGCCCGCGTGCCATCGAGGTGGTCAATCCGTTCGAAGAGGAAGAGGCCGAACGCGCGAAGTACGAGGAGCTGGCCAACAACACCGTGCAGGTCCCGGTCGTCGGACGCATCGCCGCCGGCGGCCCGATCCTGGCCGAGCAGGAGGTCGACGATGTCTTCTCCCTGCCGACCCAGGTCGTCGGCTCCGGTGAGATGTTCCTGCTCAAGGTCGTCGGCGATTCGATGATCGAGGCCGCCATCTGCCACGACGACTGGGTGGTCGTGCGCAAGCAGCACACCGCCGACAACGGTCAGATCGTCGCAGCCCTCCTCGACGGCGAAGCCACGGTGAAGACGCTCAAACGCAAAGCCGGTCAGCAGTGGCTGATGCCGCAGAACGAGAACTACGAACCCATCGACGGCACCTACGCACAGATCATGGGCCTCGTCGTCGCCGTCATCCGCCGCCTCTGAGCCTCGGTCCCACCTTCGAACTGAGAAGCGCCCGCGACCACGGTTGGTCGCGGGCGCTTCTGCGTCATCCGGCGGAGCTCAGCACCGTCTGCCTCACTTCTCGTCGGTCTCTGCCAGCCGGGCCAGGCTTGTGCGGACGAGACCGGAGTTCGTCGTCGGCCACATCCTCGGCATCGAGTTGACGAGGAACCCGGCGTACCGGGCCGAGCGCAGCCGCGAGTCGAGCACGGCCACCACTCCCCTGTCCTTGGTCGACCGGATGAGGCGTCCGGCGCCCTGAGCCAGACGCAGGGCGGCATGCGTGGCCGACACCGCCATGAATCCGTTGACTCCACGCTGGTCGGCATCGCGTGCCCGCGCCTGCATGAGCGGGTCGTCGGGGCGCGGGAACGGCAGACGGTCGATGATGACCAGGCGGTTCGTCCGTCCCGGCACATCGACTCCCTGCCACAGAGACATGGTTCCGAACAGGCAGGTCTGATCGTCGGCCGTGAACTGGGAGACCAGGGCCGGCAGTCCGTCGTCGCCTTGGAGCAGGATCGGGAAGTCGAACTTCGTCCGCAGGTGTTCGGCCGCCGCATTGGCCGCCGCCCGCGAGGAGAACAGTCCCAGTGCCCCGCCGTTCGAGGATTCGACGAGTTCTTCGAGTTCGGTCAGCGCTTCCTCGCTCAGCCCGCTGCGTCCGGGTTTGGGCAGGTGGGAGGCGACATAGAGGATGCCCTGCTTGCCGTAGTCGAAGGGCGATCCGACATCGAGGCTGTCCCACTTCGGTGCGTCCGGTCCGAAGAGTCCCAACGAAGCGGCCACCGCGTCGAAGTTCCCTCCCAGGGACAACGTCGCCGAGGTGGCCACGACCGTCGATTCTTCGAAGATCCCGTTGCGCATGGTGCCGGCCACACTCAAGGGTGCGACGACGAGGTTCGTCGTCTCCTTCTCTCTGAACGTCGACCGGGAGAGCCAGATGACGTCGTTCTTACCCGGGTCGCAGAAGCGTTCGGCGAGTTCGAAGATCTCCTGACAGCGCGCCTTGGCCATCTGCCGACCCGCATCGGCGTCTTCGGTCTTGCCGCCGATGTCGTTGATGATCTGGCGGGCGGAGTCGCGGATCTGCGTCAGGGCCAGTCCGAGCGCCTCGCTCATATGCAGGATGAGTCCCTCGGGCACCGAGGTCTGGGCGCGTTCGAGTGCCGCCGCGGCGGAGTCGAGCAGCGAGACGACCCCGTCCTGGACAGTGGTGTGTTTGCGCACGGAACTCGTCGCCGCCGAGAGCATGCTCGTGTTGATCTGCCCCGACAGGGCGCTGGTCACCCGGTCCCTGAGCTCGTGGGCCTCGTCGATGATGATGACATCGTGTTCGGGCAGCACGTTCGATTCCCCGAAGGCATCGATGGCCAGCAGCGCATGGTTCGTCACGACGATATCGGCTTCGGCGGCTTTGTTCCGGGCGATTTCGGCGAAGCATTCGGTGAACAGCGGGCAGTTCGATCCGAGGCAGTCGAAGGCATTGACGGACACCTGTGACCAGGCGCGATCGCTGACACCGGGCAGGAGGTCGTCACGGTCGCCGGTATCGGTGGTCTTCTCCCAGGTGCGGATCCGCTGGATCTCCTCCCCCAGGCCCGAGCGTTCGGTGGGTTTGCGTCCCGCCTCGGCGTCGGCCCCCAGGTCGAAGAGCATGCCCTCACCCTCGTCCGGGTATCCGCCGGCGAGCTTGTGCTTGCACACATAGTTCCGCCGCCCCTTGAGCAGTGCCGCTCGGGGCAGCGGGTCGAGGTCCTTCTTCACGGCCTTGAACAGCCGGGGCAGGTCGCGGTGGATGATCTGCGTCTGCAGGGCCAGGGTCGCCGTGGACACGACGACCTTCCCGCCGGTACGGGTGACGTACTCGGCGGCAGGCACCAGGTAGGCCAGCGATTTGCCGGTACCGGTTCCCGCCTGCACGAGCAGATGGATTCCCTTGTCCAGCGACGAGGCGACCGCCTGCGCCATCTCCTGCTGACCCTCACGTGGCGATCCGCCGATGGCGCCGACAGCGGATTCGAGGAGGTTCTCGACTGCTTTCACTCGTCGATGACCAGGTCCGGACGTTGGAATTCGCGCAGTTCGTCGACGAGTTCGGTCGGCACCTTCGCCTGCAGGCTGGTGCCCTCCGTGCCGTGCGATTCGTGTTCGACCGTGCCGAGGGCGTAGATCTTCGACACGAGGTCACCGCGTTCATAGGGAATGAGCACGGTCATGTCGATATCCGGGACGGGAAGGCGGTTCTCGATGGCCTCGATGAGGTCGTCGATCCCTTCCTTCGATACGGCGGAGACGAACTGGGCGTCGGGGTACTCCGCGCGCAGGCCGGTGATCACGGCCTCCTCGGCGATATCGGCCTTGTTGAACACGAGGAGTTCGGGGATGTCCCCAGTCTCGACGTCCCCTAGCACGTCGCGCACGGCCTGGATCTGCCCGTGCGGATCCGGGTGTGAGGCGTCGACGACGTGGAGGAGCAGATCCGAACCGGCGGCCTCCTCCAGGGTCGAGCGGAAGGCTTCGACGAGCTGGTGGGGCAGGTTGCGCACGAATCCGACGGTGTCGGTG
Organism: Brevibacterium sp. VCM10; assembly: GCF_000583215.1. NCBI lineage: Bacteria > Bacillati > Actinomycetota > Actinomycetes > Micrococcales > Brevibacteriaceae > Brevibacterium > Brevibacterium sp. VCM10. The sequence goes on along the minus strand of NZ_JAJB01000046.1, from coordinate 36,868 downwards.
TAGGTGAAGACGATGCCGTCTGCGGTCTTGGCCTGCCGGACGGTCGGATCGAGGGTGGCGAACAGGGCATTCTGCACCATCACCTCGGCGTCGGTGAGCAGATTGAGCAGGGAGGACTTGCCCGCGTTCGTGTACCCGACGATTGCGACGGAGGGCACATGATGGCGGGCGCGGTTCTTCCGCTTCGTCTCTCGAGACGGCGCCATGGCGTTGATCTCCCGGCGCAGCTTCGACATGCGCGCACGGATGCGGCGACGGTCGAGTTCGATCTTCGTCTCACCGGGCCCGCGGGAGCCGATTCCGGCACCGCCGGCGACACGACCGCCGGCCTGCCGGGACAGGGACTCACCCCAACCGCGCAGACGCGGCAGGAGGTATTCGAGTTGGGCGAGTTCGACCTGGGCCTTGCCTTCGCGGGATTTCGCGTGCTGGGCGAAGATGTCGAGGATGAGCGCGACGCGGTCGACGACCTTGACCTTGATGACGTCCTCGAGTCCGCGCCGCTGGCTGGGGGCGAGTTCGGAGTCGATGATCACGGTGTCGGCGCCGACGGAGGCGACGACCTCGGCGAGCTCGGCGGCTTTGCCCTTGCCGAGGTAGGTGCCGGGGTCCGGCTTGTCGCGGCGCTGGATGAGGGCGTCGAGGACGTCGGAACCGGCGGTTTCGGCCAGTGCGGCGAGTTCGCGGATCGAGTTCTCGGCTTCGGCCTGGGTGGTGTTCCAGATGCCGGCGAGGACGACGCGTTCTAGGCGGACCTGACGGTATTCGACCTCTGTGATGTCTTCGAGTTCGGTGGACAGTCCGGCCACGCGGGTGAGCGCGGCGCGCTCGGCGAGGTCGAACTGGTCGTCCTCGGGGGTGGTGTCGTGATCGTCGAGGGCTTGGGCGCCTCGGGAGAGCACACGGTCGAGCATCGCGTTGCGACGCTCTTTGTCTTCAGACGTCATTCATTCCTTTGTTCTCTGCCGTCCGCACGGTGCTTCTCGTGCCGACGTCGTCATGCCTCGCACCGGTCGTCGCGGTGCGCACCGACGGTGGTGTCCATCAATTCTCCCACAGCCGTCTACACTGAAACGGTGTCAGAGCACTATTTCACCGAATCGCCGAGCAGCGAGGCCAAGTCGCGGGTACTCAACCTCGATCTGGCCGGCCGCGCCGTCACCGTCGAAACCGTATCCGGCACGTTCTCACCCACCCGCCTCGACCTCGGCACGGCTGTGCTGCTGCGGCATCTGCCGCGGCCGCCGGCCGGCGATATCCTCGACCTCGGCTGCGGGTGGGGTCCGATCGCGTTGCACACGGCCTTGGACGCCCAGGACGCCGAGGTGGCTGTGCGAGTGTGGGCGCTCGACGTCAACTCCCGGTCCCTGGAGACCACCGCGGCGAATGCGCGCAGGCTGGGTCTCGATACGATCAACACCGTCACCGCCGCCGATGTTCCCGCCGATCTGCAGTTCGCCGCGATCCGGTCGAATCCCCCGATCCGCATCGGCAAGGAGGCACTGCACGAACTCCTGGAGACGTGGCTGCCGCGTCTGGCGCCGGGCGGTCGCGCCGATCTCGTCGTGTCGAAGAACCTCGGTGCCGATTCCCTGCAGAAGTGGATCGCCGGGATGCTCGGTGACGGCTTCGAGGTCGTGCGGACGGGATCGTCGAAGGGCTTCCGCGTGCTCACGGTCGAGCGCGGCTGAGACACTCTTCCCGGCTTCGGCTCAGCTGATCGTGCCGCCGGCGACGAGGACCGCGGGTCCGGCGAGGCTGACGCGTCCGCTCGTGCCTTCGGCATTAGGTTCGATCTCGATGCGCAGCTGACCGCCGGGCACGTCGACTCTCCACTGCAGAGGTGACTTCTCGCCGGCCCAGTGGTGGGCTGCGATCGCGGCCGCGCAGGCACCGGTTCCGCAGGAGCGGGTCTCACCGACGCCGCGTTCGAACACGCGCATGCGCAGGGCGCCCTCTCCCCCGGCCACATCGGATCGGGCGGGCTCCATGACGATGTATTCGACATTCGAGCCCTGTGCGGGCACGGGGTCGAGGACGGGGGCATCACGCAGGTCGGCGGCGGCGAGTTCGGAGTTCTCGGCCAGGGCGACGACGGTGTGGGGATTGCCGGTGGACACGCGCAGTCCGGGGCGGGCGACCTCGATGCCGCCGGTGGTCACGAGCACGCTGCTTGACGGGTCGAGTGACCATTCCCCCATGTCGATCGTGTACCAGGCGTCGCTGGCGGATCCGGGCCCGGGCGTGCCGGTGTCGACGACGTCGTCTCCGGTCTGGACGCCGAGGGCCGGGTTGAGGGTGGTGCGCACGGTTTTGATTCCGTCGCGGGTGCCCACGAGGATGTCGCGGGCCTCGGCGGAGACGCGGCCGCTGGTCACGAGTGCGTGGGCGAAGACGCGTACGCCGTTGCCGCACATCTCGGAGAGGCTGCCGTCGCTGTTGTAGTAGTCCATGAACCATTCGGCACCGGCGTCGGCCTGTTCGGCGGCTCCCGGGATGCCGCTGGCTGCGGAGCGGACGATGCGGATGATGCCGTCGGCGCCGAGTCCGGCCCGACGGTCGGCGAGCGTGGCGACGGCTTCGGGATGCATCTCCAGCCTGCTGTCGTCGTCGGAGAGCAGAACGAAGTCGTTCTGGGTGCCGTGTCCCTTGACGAAGGTGACATCGGTCCAGGCGGCGAACGGGGTATCCGGAGTGCTCATGGCTCCATCCTATCGGTGACGGTCGGGTCAGGTCTTCAGTGCCCGTTCAGGACGTCGACCGCGGCCGCCATGTCGAGCTCGGCCGCTATGTCGTCAGTGCCCGCCCAGCACGTCGAGCGCGGCCGACAGGTTCTGCTCGGCGTCGGCGGCGCTGCCGTCGATCCAGTGGATGCGCGGATCACGACGGAACCAGGTGTCCTGTCGGCGCGCGAACTGCCGGGTGCGGATCGTCGTCTCGTCCTTCGCCTCGGCGGCGGTGAGCTCTCCGGCCAGGTGCCGCTGGATCTGTGCGTACCCGATGGCGCGCGACGCCGTCTTGCCTTCGGCCAGTCCGGCGTCGAGGAGCCGAATCACTTCATCGACCCATCCGTGATCCCACATGAGGTCGACGCGAGCGGCGATGCGCTCGTGAAGCACGGCTCGGTCCATGCTCAAACCCACGTGGATGGTCGGTTCGATCTCCTGGTAGTCCGGCAGCTGAGCGCTGAACGGACGGCCCGTGAGTTCGATGACTTCGAGGGCTCGCGCAATGCGTCGTTGGTCGTTGACGGTGATCTTCTCGGCCGCTTTCGGGTCGATTTCGCGCAGCTTCTGATGCAGCGCCCACCGGTCGACGGCGACCTCGGCCTCGAGGCGGGCACGCAGCTGAGGGTCGGTGCCGGGGAACTCCATATGGTCGACCGCAGCACGCACGTAGAGCCCGGACCCGCCGACGAGGATCGGCCGCAGTCCGCGCCCCCGGATGTCCGCGATCGCCGCCCGCGCACGCGCCTGAAAGTCCTGAACGTTCGCCTCTTCGGTGACGTCGAGAATATCGATGAGATGGTGCGCGATCCCCCGCCGCTCATCGACCGGCAGCTTCGCCGTGCCGATGTCCATCCCGCGATAGAACTGCATCGAATCCGTGTTGATGATCTCCCCGCCGAGGCGGCCCGCCAGATCCAGCGCCAGGTCCGATTTCCCGGTGGCAGTGGCTCCGACGATGGTGATGATCGGCGCGTTGTCCTCAGCCATCGGCGATCACGCCCAGCTTCCGGTTCCGCCGAGTGTCCGCACTTCGTGGACACGTTCGTCGATGACCGGCTCCAGCGTCGACACATGAGCACCGTGGTCGACGAGGTGGCGGATTCCTGCGGCAAGCACTCTGAGATTCGCGGCCATGGTCTCCGCCCGCTCACAGAGATCGACCAGTCTTGCGGTGTCGAGCGTGGGCCCGGAGGTGAGTGTCTCCACGACTGCGTCATCGAAGTCCGCGGCACCGTCGATCGGGGCCAAGGGCGCGTCCTCTGTCGCGGCACCCGAGAGGTCGATGGGCAGCAGAAGATTCTCGCTCGATCCGAGCCGGCCGATGCCGACGCCAGCGGCGTGAGCGTGAAGGATTGCGACGATGATGGCCGGGTCGGCCGCCTCGGCGAGTCTGCGTTCGTCCGTCGTCAGGGACGCAACGGTGTCGACCCAGTCGGCTCCGGCCAAAAATCGACCCGTGCGAGTATCGACTCCACGGTCGATCCCCCAACCGCCGAGCCCGGCCACGGGCGGCAGCGTCTCGATGGGCAGCGCCCAGTCGGACTGCGACCTCACGGTGTTGTGGAGCGCAGTCCGCAGTTCGACCATGCGAGTGGTTTCGCTGCGGTCGATGTTCTCGAGCAGCACGGGGGCTGCCGGGATGACGGCAAAGACGCCCATCTCAGCCGCGGGTGCGGATGGTCGGCATGCCGAGGTTCGTCGCGCTGGCCGAGCCCTGGCCGGGGCTCGGTGCACCGCAGCTGTCGGCCTGTGCCCGGTCGTAGGCATCACCGGCGCGGGACGGGCGCACGGAGAATCCGGAATCGGCGAGGAGGAAGTAGGGCTTCGCTTCGGTGACGGTGGCGGTGACGAAGTCACCGGGCCGCGGCATCTGTGCACCCTCGGGGATTCCCACGTGGACGAGGCGATTGTCTTCGGCCCGACCGCTCAGCCTGGGGGAATCGGCGTGGGGCAGCTTGGTCACGAGCACCTCGACCTCGCGGCCGATCTGGGCTTTGTTCTCGTCCCAGGCGATCTCGTCCTGGAGTGCGGTGAGGCGTTCGAATCGCTCCTGCACCACGTCCTTCGGCACCTGGTTGTCCATCGTCGCCGCGGGTGTGCCGGGGCGGATGGAGTACTGGAAGGTGAAGGCCTGGGAAAACCGAGCACGGCGGACGATGTCCATCGTGCCCTGGAAGTCCTCTTCGGTCTCTCCCGGGAAACCGACGATGATGTCGGTGGTGATGGCCGCGTGCGGGATGCGTTCGCGCACGGTATCGAGGATGTTCATGAACCGCTTGGTCCGGTAGGACCGCCGCATGGATTTGAGGATCGTGTCCGAACCGGACTGCAGCGGCATGTGCAGCTGCGGCATGACGGTCGGGGTCTCTGCCATTGCGTCGATGACATCGTCGGAGAAGGCCGCCGGGTGCGGGCTGGTGAAGCGGACCCGTTCGATCCCGTCGACGTTGCCGACGGCGCGCAGCAGTTTCGCGAATGCGCCCTTGTCGCGGAATTCGGCACCGTAGGAGTTGACGTTCTGGCCGAGCAGGGTGACTTCGACGACTCCGTCGGCGACGAGTGCTTCGACTTCGGCGAGGATGTCGCCGGGACGACGGTCTTTCTCCTTGCCGCGCAGGCTGGGCACGATGCAGAAGGTGCAGGTGTTGTTGCAGCCGACCGAGATCGACACCCACCCGGAGTGCTGGGATTCGCGCCGGCTGGGCAGCGTCGAGGGGAAGACGTCGAGGCTTTCGAGGATCTCGACCTGCGCTTCCTCGTTGTGGCGGGCGCGTTCGAGCAGAGCCGGCAGGGAACCCATGTTGTGGGTGCCGAAGACCACGTCGACCCAGGGGGCCTTCTTCACGATCGTGTCGCGGTCCTTCTGTGCCATGCATCCGCCGACGGCGATCTGGAGACCGGGATGGTTCTCCTTGACCTTCGCGAGCTGGCCGAGGTTGCCGTAGAGGCGATTGTCGGCGTTTTCGCGGACGGCGCAGGTGTTGAAGACGACGACGTCGGCCTGGTCGTCGGTGTTCGCCTGAACGTAGCCGGCGTCGTCGAGAAGTCCGGACAGACGCTCGGAGTCGTGCACGTTCATCTGACATCCGTAGGTCTTGACCTCGTAGCTGCGAGGGGTGGTGCCGGATGTCGTCGGGGATTCAATCAGTTCAGTCATGGCGCACCTATTCTAGCTGTTCCCCGGGTGCCGTTTCAGTCGTCGGCGAGCACGTCTCGTGTGACCTTGATGCAGATCGCCGAGGGGAAGCCGCGGCGGGCGAGCATGCCGAGGATCCGACGCTCCCGCACCGCATAGTCGAGGCGCCGTGTGGAGGCGGCCTTCTTCTCGGCGACTTCGCGGGCGAGCTCTTCCTCGCCGTCGATGTCGGCGACCGCGTCGGCGGCCAGTTCGGGGCTGATGCCCTTCTTGCTCAGTTCGCGTTTGAGCACGGACCGGGAGAGTTTCCGGTTCTCTCGCTGTGCCCGTGCGAACCGGTGCGCGAATTCTTCGTCGTTGAGCAGCCGCGAGTTCTGCAATTTTTCGATGAGGACATCGATCGCTTCGGGCATGAGGTCGCGTCTGAGCAGCTTCTTGCGCAGTTCATCGCTGGAGTGATCGCGCATGGCGAGCATGTTCATGGCCGTCTTCTTCGCCTGGGCGTAGTCCGCATCGAAGTCGGGCGCCTCGTCCTCGTCGTCATCGAAGCTCAGCCCGGGACCGGAAGCGAAATCGGGCGGACCGTCGCTGCCATCAAGGAAATCTGGACCATCATTCTCGGCGGCAAGGAAATCAGGGACGTCGATGAAGTCCGGAGTCGAGTCGGTACCGCCCTCGACCCACCCGTTGTCCGGTTCCTGCTGCTGTCGCTTCCAGCCGCTCGAGTTCTTCTTCCGCTTCGAACCGGCAGTCGAGCCGGCTTTCGATGCCGTTCGTGCAGATTTCCCCGACCGTTTTCCCGAGCCAGCACTGGAACGCGACCCGGAACTCTTTCGGCTGCCGGTACGACCGTTGCCGCCGGTGACATCACCGTCGTCGAGGCCGGAGAGACCGGCGAAGAATCCGGCCTCCCCTTCGGCATGACGCTGGTCGATCTCCGAGATCGCGCTGCGCAGCTGCGAGAGCGTCTCGGTCTGGGACGAGTCGTTCCGGCCGAAGTCCCCCGCACCGACCGTATCGGTCGCCGCGGAGGGCCCGTGGCCGCTGTATTCGTCGTCATTCGACGAGGCGTCAGGAGACTTCGACGTCATCCGTCTGAGCTTCTCCGGCCGCCTCGGCGCCGTCCTCGGGTTCGTCGACCTGGATGAGACCCAGCTTGTGTTTGATCTTCAGCTCGATCTCTTCGGCCAGGCCCGGGTTGTCGCGGAGGAAGTTGCGGACGTTCTCCTTGCCCTGACCCAGCTGATCGCCGTCGTAGGTGAACCAGGAACCGGACTTGCGCACGATGCCGTTGTCGACTCCCATATCGATGAGGCTGCCTTCGCGGGAGATGCCGTGGCCGTAGAGGATGTCGAACTCGGCCTGCTTGAACGGCGGAGCGACCTTGTTCTTCACGATCTTCGCACGGGTTCGGTTGCCGACCGCGTCCTGACCTTCCTTGAGGGTCTCGATGCGGCGGACGTCGATGCGCACGGAGGCGTAGAACTTCAGGGCCTTACCGCCCGAGGTGGTCTCCGGGGAACCGAAGAAGACGCCGACCTTCTCACGCAGCTGGTTGATGAAGATCGCGGTGGTCTTCGACTGGGCCAGGGCACCGGTGATCTTCCGCAGAGCCTGCGACATCAGACGAGCCTGCAGACCGACGTGGCTGTCTCCCATCTCGCCTTCGATCTCGGCCTTGGGCACCAGGGCTGCGACGGAGTCGATGACGATGATGTCCAGCGCACCGGAGCGGATGAGCATATCGGCGATCTCGAGAGCCTGCTCACCGGTGTCCGGCTGGGACACGAGGAGCTGATCGGTGTCGACGCCGAGCTTCTTCGCATACTCGGGGTCCAGTGCGTGCTCAGCATCGATGAACCCGGCAATTCCGCCGGCCTTCTGTGCATTCGCCACGGCGTGGAGAGCCACGGTGGTCTTACCGGAGGATTCCGGACCGTAGATCTCGACGACGCGACCGCGCGGCAGACCGCCGATGCCCAGAGCGATGTCGAGAGCGACAGAACCGGTCGGGATGGAGGCGATGGGCTCACGCACACCGTCGCCGAGGCGCATGATCGCGCCCTTGCCGTAGTTGCGATCGATCTGGCCCATTGCGGCTTCGAGCGCCTTCGACTTGTCGCCGCCGGTGGGAACCTGAAGGTTCTTGGGTGTACGTGCCATGACGTCTCCTCTTCGTTGCTTTTCCTTTGAGACCAAGGCTAGAAGATGGCACTGACATAACGACAGAGGAAGCGATTCCCCCGTGGATAACCAGCCACTCATGGTCACAGGTCCCGTGATTCCTCACCAGGATAACCCACATGGGAACAGGTGTTCTATATATTCGGGTGTGTCGCGTGTCTCTGCGAGAACTAGGCCGACGCCAGGCCCAGCTGCCAGGTGAGACCGAAACGGTCGCCGACCCAGCCGAACGGTCCGAATCCGTAGTCGTCGAGCGGCATGAACACAGTCCCCTGCGCGCTCAGTGCGGTGAAGAGGCGTTCGAGCTCCTCGGCCGATTCGCAGTCGACCATGAGCGAGACACCAGGGGTGATGTCCCACTCGTGGGCGACGAAGCTGTCGCTCAACCGCAGTCTCTGGCCGGCGATCTCGATCTCGGACATGATGACCGTGCCCTCGGCACCCGGCCCCTCGGGACCGTAGCGATTGTCGAGGATCACTCGCCCGTCGGCGAAGAGTTCGACATAGGTGTCCATGGCTTCGGCGGCGCTCTGGCCGCGGCTGGGCTGGAAGGTGATGAACGGGACGGCCTGATTCATGCGGTCAGTCTACACTCGGCCGACACCGCGCCGACAGAGAAGGTTTCGCGCAGCTGCGAGACATCAGAACGGAGTCGAGCGCGGCTTCTCCTTGCCCAGACGTCGGGATTCGGGAACGCCCATGGAGTCGCACACGGCGATCCAGATATCGCGAGGTTCGACACCGGCTTCGAATGCCTGCGCCGCGGTTCGTGAACCCAATGAGCTCAGCGTGAGGTCGGTGTGCAGGGAGGCGGCACGAGCCTCACCGAACTCCTCGTTCATGAGGATCCAGTAGAGCGTGTGCCGCATCAGGGCTTGGCAGCCAGGCGCGGAGACGAGTATCCCTCGGGGTGACCGAGGATCTTGTCCGAGAGCTCCTGCGGAATGGTGTCGGGGATCTGCACGCCCTCTTCGAGCGCGAAGCGATCGGACACGGACGACAGCAGTGCCGACAGCGGCAGCTCGAGTGCTTCACAGATCGCCGACAGCAGCTCCGAGGAGGCTTCCTTCTGTCCGCGCTCGATCTCGCTGAGGTAGCCCAGCGACACGCTGGCCCCGGTCGAGACATCGCGAAGGGTGCGTCCTTGACGACGGCGGGCGGAACGTAGTGCGTCGCCGATTTCGACTCTCAGTAACATAACGCGGCCCTCCCTTTGTCAGCGCGTCCCGTCAATGTAGTTCCAACAACCTTACAACCTGGCCGTGACACAGCACCAACCTGGTGCCCCGAGCGGATGGATTTGCCAGTCCATTCGAAGACTTTGGAGAATTTTCGTCCGATGGTCATCACCCGGTCAACCCCACAGCGGTCGGAGTTATTCCGCGACGGACTCACGATCGGCTGTCGCCTGCCCGGCTTCCGGTCCGAAGGCGAGTTCGCGCACGAATTCGTCGAGGTTGACCGCCATCGCCTCCACCGTCTGGCTGCGGATGGCGTCGCGGTCACCGGTGAACTCGTGTTCGAAGACCTTCGCCTTCCCGCCGAAGGCGATCGCGGTGTAGACGAGTCCGACGGGCTTGTCGTCCTGCGGATCGGGACCGGCGACCCCGGTGCAGGAGATCCCGATATCGGCGACGCACTGCACGGCCGTGCCGACGGCCATCTGCGCGGCGACGACCGGGTCGATCGGTCCGGTCTCCTCGAGGTGGTCGGCATTCACTCCGGCCAGGCTCGCCTTGAGGTCGGTGGCGTAGGTGACCAGTCCGCCGCGCACCACGGCCGACGCGCCCGGCACGTCGACGAGCGAGGCGACGAAGCGTCCCCCGGTCAGCGATTCCGCCGACGCCAGTGAGATCCCCAGCTGAGAGCAGGTGGAGATGATGCGACGCGCGGTCGCCGTCAGCTCGGACTCAGCCACGCTGTGTGTCCCCGCCGGTCTGCGTGTCCCAGGCGCTCGGCCCATCCTCGCCGCTCGGCGCATTCCCGCCGCTCGGCGCATTCCCGCCGCTCGGCGCAGTCCCGCCGTTCTTCGCGTCCTTGTACAGCTTCGCCGCCTGCACGCAATAGTCGATTCCAGTGACGATGGTGACGACGATGGCCGCGGCCATGATGACCCAGGCGACGACGAGGAGGATGTCGGAGACGACGGAGGGCACCACGTCCGAGAGCGGGAAGACCACCAGGAACAGCCCGATCGCCGCCGTCTGCAGCACGGTCTTGATCTTGCCCCCGCGCGAGGCGGGCATAACGGCGATGCGGATCATGAAGAACCGCAGCACGGTGATGCCGAATTCGCGCACGAGGATGATCACGGGCACCCACCAGGGCAGTTCGGCGATGATCGCCAGACCGATGAGTGCGGCTGCCATGAGCGATTTGTCAGCGATGGGATCGGCGATCTTGCCGAAGTTCGTGATGAGGTTGTTCCGCCTGGCCAGGTAGCCGTCGACGAAGTCGGTGAACATGGCCAGCAGGAACACGACGAGCGCCCACCAGCGCAGGGTCACATCGTTGCCGCCGTCGGTCAGCAGGAGCACGAGGAACAGGGGCACCATGATGATGCGCAGCACCGTGAGTGCGTTCGGAATGTTCCACGGACTCGGTTCCGCTGCGGGCTGCTGGGAGGCTCCGGCCTCGACTCGATCGTTCACGCATCCAGCCTATCGGAGTGAGCTGAGCAGATCATTCCAACCATGGGATTCACGACGACAATCGCCGAGGCGGCGCACCGTCGCAACGGTGAGCCGCCTCGGCGAGGGGTGGGGTTCGGATCGGATCAGCGGCCGGTGAGCTGCCAGGCGTCCTCTCCTGCAGCTTCGACGACCTCGAGCCCGGTCTCCGGGTCGACGTCGCCGACGGTGAGGTCGCCGGCATGGCCGACTCCGTTCGCGTATCGGTCGGACGATGCTGAGCTGGACGACGCCGAGCCGTGGGAGGTGTTCCCGTAGTCGTCGTCGAACTCCTCGTCGTAGTCCCCGGCCGCCGACGCGTGCCCGGATCCGGACTGCCCGGTGTGGCCGTGGCCCTGGCCCCCGTCGGTCGGGGCGTCGGCCGCCGCGCCGGACGAATCACCGTCGGGCGGGGTCTCGCCCTTCATGATGGCCAGGGTGCCGGGCAGATCGTCGGGGCGCACGAGCACATCGCGGGCCTTCGATCCCTCGGAGGGTCCGACGATGCCGCGGGACTCCATGAGGTCCATGAGGCGACCGGCCTTGGCGAAGCCGACGCGCAGCTTGCGCTGGAGCATCGAGGTCGATCCGAACTGCGTGGTCACGACCTGTTCGATCGCCTGGAGCAGCAGTTCGAGGTCGTCTCCGATGTCCTCGTCGATCTGCTTCTTCGGTGCTTCGACGGCCACGTCTTCGCGGTAGTTCGGGGTCAGCTGGCTCTTGACGTGCTCGACGACCTTCTCGATCTCGGACTCGTTGACCCAGGCTCCCTGGACGCGCATCGGTTTGGCCGCACCCATCGGCAGGAACAGCGCGTCACCCTGTCCGATGAGCTTCTCCGCGCCGGGCTGGTCGAGCACGACTCGCGAGTCGGCCAGCGATGAGGTCGCGAACGCCAGACGTGAGGGCACATTGGCCTTGATGAGGCCGGTGACGACGTCGACGCTGGGTCGCTGCGTGGCGAGGATCAGGTGGATGCCGGCGGCACGGGCCAGCTGCGTGATGCGCTGGATCGAGGCTTCGACGTCGCGCGGGGCGACCATCATGAGGTCGGCGAGCTCGTCGACGACGACCAGCAGGTACGGGTAGGGCTGGAGGACGCGTTCGGAGCCGGCGGGCGGGTGGATCCGACCTTCGCGAACGGCTTTGTTGAACTCCTTGACGTGTTTGAAGCCGTAGTGCGCGAGGTCGTCGTAGCGGGCGTCCATTTCGCGCACGACCCATTCGAGTGCCTCGGCGGCCTTCTTCGGATTCGTGATGATCGGGGTGATCAGGTGCGGGATGCCTTCGTAGATCGTCAGCTCGACGCGCTTGGGGTCGACGAGGATCATGCGGACCTCGTCGGGGGTCGCGCGCATCATGATCGAGGTGATCATGGAGTTGACGAAGCTCGACTTACCGGCACCGGTGGCACCGGCGACGAGCAGGTGGGGCATCTTCGACAGATCGGCGACGACGAATCCGCCTTCGACGTCCTTGCCCACGCCCATGACCATGGGGTGGTCGGTCTTGCGGGCGGCCTTCGAGCGCAGCACGTCGCCGAGGGCGACGTTCTCGCGGTCGGTGTTCGGGATCTCGATGCCGATGGCCTTCTTGCCGGGGATCGGCGAGAGGATGCGGACATCGGCGCTGGCCACGGCGTAGGCGATGTTCTTCGACAGCGCCGTGACCTTCTCGACCTTCGTGCCGGCGCCGAGCTCCACCTCGTAGCGGGTGACTGTCGGTCCGCGGGAGAAGCCGGTGACCTCGGCGTCGATCTTGAACTGCTCGAGCACATCGCGCAAAGCTTCGACGACACGGTCGTTGGCCTCGGAGCGTTCCTTCGCGGGAGGTCCGGGCTGGAGGTTGTCGGAGGCGGGCAGGGTGTAGGTGACGTCGCCGGCCAGGGTGAGCTGCTCGACGCGTTCGGGCAGCTGCTCCGTAGGCGGAGGTGCGGGTGCGTTCGTGATCGGCACCGGCGCCGAGGCGGCAGCGGGCTCGGACTTCTTCGCCTGGTTCGCGGCGTCGTCGTCCATCCCGATGGTCTTCTTCAGCTCGGCCATCTCGCGTTCGGCCTTGGTGGGGCGGCGCTGGCCGGGCTTGAGCTTCGGCTCCGGGCTGGTCTCGATCCGGGTGGTGTCGGCCTCTTCGTCGCTGACGTCGTTCTCGTGGATGTACGCCTTGTCGTAGGCCTTCGTGGCGGTGTCGTCGTCGGCGGCATCCGAGTCGGCATCCGGGATCTCGGTCTTCTTCTTGCGACTGCGGCGCTTGGCGCCCATCACGGGTTTGAGGTCGGAGGTGCGGCCGTTCTCGGCAACGAGGTCGGACTGTTTGGTCTCGGCCGCCTCGGCGTCGGTTGCGGGTCGGGCACCGCCGGTGAGTCGGTAGTACAGGTCGGTGAGTCGGCGGGGAATCGCACGCACCGGCGTTGCGGTGACCACGAGCAGGGAGAACAGCCCGAGGAGGACGAGCAGCGGCACGGCGACGTAGACGGTCGTCGCGATGACCAGCGGCGAGGACACGACGAATCCGAGCGCGCCTCCCCCGTTGGCCATGGCTTCGCGAGAGTTCGTGAAGGTCGGGTTGCCGGCGGCGATATGGGCCAGCCCCGAGGCGGCGAGCAGACCGAAGATCATCCCGATGAGGATGCGGTTGTTGCCGCGGTTGTCGTCGCCGCGCAGGAACAGGCGGATCGCATAGCAGGTGAAGACCACCGGCAGGGCGAGTGCCACCCGGCCGAAGGTGCCTTCGACGATTCCGCGGACGGCGTCGCTCATCGCGCCGGGGATGTTCCACCATTCGAAGGCGGCGATGATGATCGAGAGTCCGATGAGGAAGAAGGCTGTACCGTCCCGCTTCGTCGGTGATTGATCGGTCGGTTCGTCGCTGAGAGTCTTTCGCGCACGGTTTCCGGCCATGTGGGCCACTCCCCTCCATGCACCGGTGACAACGTTTGTCCCGGGTTCTTCGGTCCCCGCTTGACCGGACCGACCAGCGTTTTTGCGCGCTGTGCGTTTCCCGGAACCAGAAGCGGGGGAAGTCGTTCTGGTCGCCATGTCTCTCATCTTAGGACGATACCTGGCTCCTGCCCAGCAAATCCGCAGGTTTCGGCGTGTGGCGCGGCGGTCCGCGGGGGCTTCGGAGGACGGGCGGTGGGAGGCGAAATGCGATGTCAGCCTGGGTGCCGGTAAGAAGGTTGAGCAAGGCAGCGGAGTGCTGGCTGGCAGGCTGGAAGTGGTGCATTCGACACCATGCGGAGTGAACGCCCACGCCAGGCCGCATATCTCGCCGAAAAACGGGCTGCGTGTCGAGAAACGGGTGTGCACATGCGTTTCTCGACGCTTCACCCGTTTCTCGGCGCAGCGTCTGGCTGAGTACGAAATCGGCTTCCGATTACTCGGCGCCGTCAGCTGGCATGCGAATCGCTCGGATGCATGGCGATGAACAGACCCCACTGGGTGGCGCCGTCCTTCTTGCGCCGACTGCGGAACTCTTCGAACAGCTCATCGATCCGCGACCGGAATTCCTCGACCTCATCCGCGGTGAGCATCGCGGCCATCCGCCCCATCGTCCGCTCCTCATAGGGTGCGGCGGTGAACTCGGCGGTGAAGGCCTCGAGCATTTCGGTCGTCATATCGCCGGTGTTGAGGAACCAGCTTTTGCCCGTAGCGAGGTACGGGATCTCTCTGGACCCGCGCTTGCCCCGCCGCGCCTCCTGCGCTTCGAGGAAGCCGGTGTCGGCGAGCATCCGCACGTGGTGGAGCGAGGTCGCGGGATTGAGGCCGGTCGCCTCGGCGATCTCACGATTGCTCAGGGCTTCGTCCAGGCACAGCCGCAGGATTCGGATGCGAATACTCGAGGCCAGCGTTTTGGCCTCGGCCTCGGTGGCGTCCCGGCGCTCGACTGCTCGGGCGAGGGAGGCCGCGGCGGGTGTGTCATCGTTCATGCCTCAACGCTAGCGAGTGATCGGGAGAAGTCAATCAATCTCCCAAAGTGATTGACTTCCCTCAATCGCTCGTGGAGCATTACTGATTGACAACCCTCAATCACTGACGCTCAATCACTGATCATCCGCCCGCCGTCTCGAGGAAGAGCCATGGCCACATCCGACCAACCGCCGTCGAGCAAACCACAACAGCAGCACGGTCCCGCTTCATCGCAGCGGCCGAAACACGTCTCGCTGTGGAGACACCGCGATTTCATGAAGCTGTGGGCAGGCGACACGGTCTCTGTGTTCGGATCCGAGCTCGTCCTCTTCGCCCTGCCCCTCATCGCCGTGCAGATCCTCCACGCCGACGCCTTCGAAATGGGAGTGCTCGCAGCCCTGGAATCTGCGGCGTTCCTGCTCATCAGCCTGCCCGCCGGGGCCTGGGTCGACCGTCTGCCGAAGAGACTTGTCATCGTCTCCGGCGACATCATCCGCGCCGCCATCCTCCTGACCATCCCGGTGACCTGGATGGTCGGCGCCCTGAGCATGGTCCAGCTCTACCTCGTCGCGGCCGGAGTCGGAATCGTCAGTGTCTTCTTCGACATCGCCAATCAGTCCTATCTGCCCGAGCTCGTCGACAGCGATGCGATCTCCGACGGCAACGGCAAGCTCCAAGCCAGCCAGCAGACTGCCGGAGTCGCAGGCCCTACGCTTGCCTCCGGACTGGTCACCGCGATCGGGGCCCCGCTCACCGTGGGACTGACGAGCATCTGCATGGGACTGTCCAGCATCCTCGTCGGGCTCATCCGACACCGCGAAACCCCACGGCCGGCCGAGGTGCGGGCCGGACTCGTCGCCGAGATCCGCGAGGGACTCGCTTTCGTCATCGGCCACCCGCTGCTGCGCCGGATCACCGCGTGCACAGGTCTGACGAACTTCGCGTCGTCGGGCATCTTCGCTCTCTTCGTGCTGTACGCCCTCACCACGCTGGGACTCCACCAGGTCGAGCTCGGCATCATCATGTCCGTCGCCTCGGCCGGCGGCATCCTCGGTGCGCTCTCTGCCGCATGGGTGCAGAAGGTCCTCGGCGAAGGATCGAGCATCGCCCTGTCCGCGCTGATCGGCGGCCTCTGCTTCCTCGGTGTTCCGCTCGCCGCCGTCCTGCCGGCACTGCCGACCCTGCTGATCAGCTGGTTCCTTGTGACCTGGGCGGTCGTCGTCTACAACATTGCGCAGGTGAGCTTCCGTCAGCGCCTGTGCCCGAAGCCGCTGCTGGGCCGCATGAATGCCTCGATCCGCTTCCTCGTATGGGGGCCGATGCCGCTCGGCGCTTTCCTCGCCGGCATCCTCGGCGACTGGCTCGGGGTGACGACGGCGATGTGGATTTTGGCGGCCTGTGCGCTGCTCGGCTCACTGCCGGTACTCGCCTCCCCGCTCGTGCGGATGCGCGCACTCCCCCGCGAACTCGATCTGCTCGGCAGCAGCGCAACCGCCGATCGAGAGTGATGGCGAAGGAGCGTTGCGAATCGACAGCTTGGTGAACGTGCATCAGCTCGGTCCCTGCACCAGGCTGTTGCAGGTTCACCAAGTTGTCAGCGAGATGTGCCCCACCTCAGCGGGTCGCGTAGAGGTGCTCGGGCCGTCCCGTCGATCCGTACTGCAGGGACACCGTGATCGTGCGGGCTTCGGCGAGCTTCGCCAGATGCCGCTGCGCGGTGGCACGTGAGGCACCGACCGCCTCGGCGACCTCGAGTGCCGTCATCGGACCGCTCGCCTCCTCGAGTGCGGCGAGGATCCGCGTCGTCGTCGACGATCCCGCCGGGCTCGCTCCGGTTCCCCCGACGGCCGCGGCATCATGGAGGTTGCGCAGCTGCCGCTCGAGGTCGGCCTGACCGACCTTCTCCCGCTCCCAATAGCGGAGGAACCTCGCGTAGCGGCGCAGGAAGTTCTGCAGCACCTCGGCCGCGAAGGGCTTGACGATGTACGTCATCGCGCCGGCCCGCAGCGACGAGCGGACCACCTGCGGATCCGTGACCGCCGAGAGCACGATCGCATCGATATCGGTCTCGCGGATGAGGTCGACACCGGTGCCCTCGGGCAGCACATAGTCGACGAGAAGCAGGTCGACGTCGTGCTCGGCGATGATCTCGCGCGCTGCCTTCAGGTCGCGGACGGGTTCGAGCGCCTTGAAGCCGGGCACCTCGTCGACATAGCGGGCATGGATCTGCCCGACGAAGAAGTCGTCATCGAGCACGAGAACGTTGACCATCATCTCTCCTCACCAGTTGGGAAATCGTCGTCGGCGACCGTCACATCGCCCGCGCCGTCAGCGACCGCGCCGCCCGCGCAGCCTGCCGCTGTCAGGTCGCCCGCGCCGTCAGCGACCGCATCGCCGTCGTCGCCGTCGTCGCCCGCGCCGTCAGGATCGTCGAGCGCATCGGGCAGGCGTACGCCGAAGCTCGCCCCGCCGAGGTCCGGATCGTGTCCGTCGATGAGCCACACCTCTCCCCCGCCCTTCTGCGCGACCCGGCGGCAGAGCGCGAGTCCGATGCCGAGTCCGTGACCGTCCCCGGTGCCGGTTCCGGTGGTCAGTCCGATCCCGAAATCCGGCGCCGAGGCGGCCGTCGAGGTTGTGAATCCCTCGTCGAAGATCCGTCCCGCCACCTCGTCGTCGATCCCGTCGCCGGTGTCCGTGACGACCGCGTGCAGTTCCGTCCCGGAGCTGAGCACTTCTACTTCGACCCGGCCCCCGTCCACGGCGTAGCGCTGCCCCGCCACGGCCGCGCGCACGGCGTTGTCGATGAGGTTGCCGAGGATGAGCGTGACCGCTTCCGGGTCGCGGACCGCGCCGACGGCCAGGGAGTCCGGGGTCACGGCCAGGGTCACTCCCGCCTCGGCGGCGGTCGTCCCCTTCGCTTCGAGGACGGCCCGCAGGTACGGGTCGGAGATGAGGTCGATGTCCTCGACCGGTGTCGTGATCGGCCCGGTTCCCAGGAGGGAGGACAGGTAGGTGTGGGCCTCATCAGTGGCACCCGTATCGACGAGTCCGAGCACGGTATGCAGCCGGTTGGCGAACTCGTGCCGCTGGGTGCGCAGGGCCCGAGCCATGGCGGTGACGGATTCGAGCTGGCGGGCCATCGTGAGCATCTGGGTCTCGTCGCGGACGGTCACGACCCCGCCGACGGAGACCCCGTCGCGCTGGACCCGCACGGCTGTGGCCAGCAGGATCCGGTCGCCGATTGTGATCCGCCGCCGCAGGGCTCCGTCCGCCGGGGCGTCGGCCATGAGCGCGGTGATCTCGTCGGGCACATTGACGAGTTCCTCGTCGGAGACGGCGGCCAGTTCGCAGTCGGAATCCCCCGCCGAGGCGGCTGCCCCGTTCGCGTCCACCGTGCCGTCCGCATGGTCGACGTGCTTCACCGAGGCGGCCCCGAGCAGCTCCTTCGCATTCGAATTGCTCAGGGTGAGTTTCCCGTTCGTGTCGAAGCCGAGCACTCCGTCGTCGAGGCCGTGGAGCACGGCCCCTTGGTCGCGGGCCATCTCGGCGAGCTCTTCGGGTCCGACGCCGAGCGTCTCCCTGCGCAGCCGGCGCCCGAGCATGACCGATATGACCCCGCCGAGTGCCAGGGCGAGCACCGCAACGGTGCCGAGCAGAATGAGTTCGCGGCGGACGTCGGCATCGAGCACGGAGGCGAAGATGCCGACAGAGACCTCACCGACGACGGTCTTTCCGTCCTCGCTCGAATAGATCGGGACCTTCGCCCGTACCGTCTCGCCCAGGGTTCCGGATTCGTGGGAGACGTTCTCGCGTCCGGCCAGCGCCTCGTCCGGAGACGTCGAGACCTTGTGCCCGATCTTCGACCTGTCGGGGTGGGTGAGTCGGATGCCGCGGTCGTCGGTGATGACGGCGAAGGTGATGCCCGACCGGTCGCGCAGATCATCGGTGATCTTAAGCATGGAGGTCACGAGCTGTTCATCGGGTTCGTCGGCGTGTTCGGCCGAAGCCTGCGTGGCGGCGGCTCGGACGTCCGGATCGACCGCCAGCGTGCGGGCGGTGGCCAGCGCCTTCGTCTCGGTCACCTCGGTGACGGTGCGCGCCCCCATCCACGCGAACACGCCGGTGACCAGGGCGAGGATCACGATGACGAGCGCGAGCTGAGAGATCAGCACACGACGGGAGAACGAACGATGGGGCCGGGGCACGCGCTCAGCGTAGCCGCGGATGAGCGCAATGCGCAAAAGGCACTCAACGATCTCAACGCCATCAGTGCACACAAACGCGCGGAGCACGTGACCTGGGCCCTACGGTGTTTCGAGCCTCACATTCGCCTTCGAAGGAGAAGCTCGTGCTTGTCATTCTCGGTTTCGCCATGATCGCCGTCTTCATGACGCTGATCATGACCAAACGCCTCTCGCCGATCCTCGCGCTCATCCTCGTGCCCACGATCTTCGGCCTCTTCGCCGGAGCAGGTCTGGGCATCGGGGAGATGGTCATGGACGCGATCGCCTCGATGTCGTCAACGGCAGCCCTGCTGCTCTTCGCCATCATCTACTTCGGCATCATGATCGACGTCGGCCTCTTCGACAAGCTCGTCGAGTTCATCCTCAAGGTCGCCGACAACGACCCCGTCAAGGTCGTCCTCGGCACCGCGCTGCTCACCGGTGCGGTGTCCCTCGACGGCGACGGATCGACGACGTTCATCGTCGTCACCGCGGCCATGCTGCCGATCTACCAACGCCTCGAGATGTCGCCGGTGGTGCTCACCTGCGTGGCCGGTCTCATCAACGGCACTCTCAACATCGTCCCATGGGGCGGACCGACGGCCCGAGCCTCCTCGGCGCTGCAGATCGACGCGAACGAGATCTTCGTTCCCATGGTGCCCTCCCTGGTGGCGGGCCTGCTCGTGTGCTTCGTCTTCGCCTATGTGCTCGGCATCTCCGAACGCCGCCGCCTGGCCAAGAACGGCGTCGCCTGGGCCTCCGACCGCGGATCGAACCGTCGCAGGGACCTCGTCGGCGCCGTGGCCGGAGCCAGCACGACCGCGGGTTCGTCCGCGGGCGGCGGGAACGGTGCGACCACGGGTGGACACGGATACGGATTCGGGTCGACCGCCTCGGCGAACGATGACACCACCGAGGCAGGACCCGCCTCCGGAAGCGACGCAGACGGATCCGCCGGAACTGGTTCGGGCCTGACGAACACCGCACTCGATCCCAACCGCGCAACCCTGCGGCCGCAGCTGTTCTGGTTCAACCTGGCCCTGACCGTGGCCGTGATGGTCCTGCTCATCATCGACATCCTGCCGCTGCCGTACCTGTTCATGATCGGCACCGTCATCGCACTCATCGTCAACTTCCCGAAGATGAAGGACCAGCAGGAGGAGCTCGCTTCCCACGCGACCGCGATCATCTCCGTCGTCGCCATGGTCATGGCCGCAGGCGTGCTCACCGGAATCATGTCCGGCACCGGAATGGTCGACGCGATGGCCGCATGGCTCGTCGACGTCATCCCGAACGCAATGGCCCCCTACATGGCCGTCATCACCGGCCTGCTGTCGATCCCGATGACGTTCTTCATGAGCAATGATGCCTTCTACTTCGGCATCCTGCCCGTGCTCGCCGAGACCGCCTCCCACTTCGGCATCTCCGCAGCCGACATGGCCCGCGCCTCGATCACCGGCCAGCCCGTGCACATGCAGTCACCGCTGGTGCCCGCGATCCTGCTGCTCGTGTCCCTGTCCGGCGTCGAGCTCGGCGATCACCACAAAAAGGTGCTGTGGCGGGCGCTCATCGTCGCCCTCGTCATGCTCGCAGTCGGTGTGGCCGTCGGCGTCATCGGAATCGGCTGAGCGGAGGCCCCAGATGACTGATCTCTACTCGACCTCACAGCCCCGCTTCCCCGTTCCGTCTCGGCAGGTCACCGCGTCACCGGACATCGGCTCGGCCTCGCGCACCGTGGTCCTGGCGCTGCGCCCCGATTCCTCGGACGAAGTGCTCGAACAGGCGATCGCCGCGGCCCGCCGTGAGAACGCAGCGGTGCAGGCCGTCGTGTTCGGCACGGATACGACGACCGCGCCGTCGACCTCTCCCCTGGCCGAGTGCACCAAGTTGGGTGCCGCCCTCGCCGAGGCGAAGCTCGACTACGCCGTCCACCGTGCCGGTCCCGACGCGGCCGAGCAGATCCTCGGTCTCGCCGCCGACCATGGTGCGGCGCTGATCGTCATGAGCACGAAGCGACGTTCGCCGGTGGTCAAGCTGCTGCTCGGCTCAAGCGCACAGCAGGTGATCCTCGAAGCCGAGTGCCCGGTGCTGTTGGTCAAGTAGCAGTCCGGTTCAGGCCACGTCGGTGCCTGAAGTCGGTCGCGCGGCAGCGGTCGCGTGATGCTAGACCCCGGCGATTCCGCGGCCCGGGGCAAGGATTCCGCGCGGATCGACGAGCGACTTGAGCTCTACCAGACCCTGCCGGCCCGGCTGCGGACCCCACGCGTCGACCTCGTCCCAGACCGGCGCGGGGGCGTGGATCAGCCGGGCGGCGATGCAGTGCAGACCGAAGCTGCGCAGATGCTCGAGGGCCACACGTGTGGCCACCCCCGGTTCGGATTCCGGAGCGCCGATGCCCAGCTCGAACACGCCGGTCGCACTGCCGCGCAGCTGCAGCGGATAGCCGATCGTCGTCTCCAAGCGGGTCACGGCATCGATGAGGGTCGGAATGAAGCTCGGTGCCGCCGACAGCTCGATGGTCGCGGCCAGGCGCGCTCTGCGACCCCACCATTCCGGTTCCGCGCACGGAGTCGCGCCGGGAATCCGGTCTGCGAGGTGGTCGATTTCGCCGACGACGTCGTCGTTGTCGCCTTCGAACTGCACCACGGTTGCCGCCGGCGAACCGGGTGGGCGTTCGATGACGACCGCGTCGGGAACGCGACGGGCGGTCAGAAGGTCGCAGGCCGCCTCGGTGCCGGGAATCCACACGAAACCCTGCGTTTCGGGTCGCTCGGTCAGACGAATCTCGGCTTCGGCGATGATCGCCCGGGTCCCCCAGGATCCGGTGACCAGGCGCGGCAGAGCGCGACGGCCCAGATCCGGATGGAGGCCGCCAGCGGTGCGGGCGATGGTCCCGTCGGCGGCGATTACCGTCACGGATTCCACGGTCTCGGCCAGGCGGGGACGGCGCAGACTGCGGGGCCCGGTGGCCGCGGTGGAGATCATTCCGCCCAGAGTGGCGCCGGCGTCGATGCGGTCGCGGGGAAGATCAGCGAGGATCTCCTGTCCTGATTGGGCGGCGAACCTGGTCAGGGCGCTGATCCGGGTTCCGGCTCCGGCCCGGATGGTGTCGCCGGACTGGTCGGCCACCTCGGCGATGGATGTCAGGTCGATGAGCAGGCCCGGGGTGGACGCGGGCGGATGATCGTCGAAGGCGGTGCCGCCGCCGAACACTGCGACGGTGCGGTTCTCGGCATGGGCGCGGGCCATGAGCTCGGAGAGTTCGGCGATACCCCTGGGACCGGCCAGTCGGGGCAGTGCGTCTGTGGTCAGGCTCATCCGCATCTTCCGTTCCTGCTGTCTCGGGCGCTGCGCTGCATGCGTGTGTATGTCGAGCTTAGCGAAGAACGCCCTCGAAATCGGTGCTCGGGGCACAGATTTCGAGGGCGTTCGGTGTCGTCACCGGCCGTGGACGTGCTTGCCCGAATCGGGGCACGCAGCAGGGCCGGAGTCGATCACGACCTGCGGATCACGGCATGCGGGCGTAGGCCGGCAGAGTGAGGAAGTCGACGTACTCGGGGTCGAGAGCGACCGAGACGAAGGTGTCGGTGGCGTCCTTCCAACCCGAGTCGTCACCGGGCAGCTTGGCGACCTCCTCGGCGACGATGCGCTCGACGAGTTCCTTCGTCACCGTCTCACCGGAGTCGAGGGTGATACCAGCGTCGAGCCACTGCCACACCTGGGAGCGGGAGATCTCGGCGGTCGCGGCGTCTTCCATGAGTCCGTTGATGGCGACAGCGCCGTTGCCTTCGAGCCAGGCGCGCAGGTACTGGATGCCGACGGACACGTTGGTGCGCAGGCCCGCCTCGGTCATCGCACCCGGGGTCGACTTCACGTCGAGCAGATCGGCAGCGGTGACATTGACGTCTTCGCGCTTGTTGTCGATCTGGTTGGGCTTGTCGCCGAGGGTCTCGGTGAAGACCTCCTTGCAGAGTGCGACCATTCCGGGGTGAGCGACCCAGGAGCCGTCGAAGCCCTTGGAGGCCTCACGCGACTTGTCTTCACGCACCTTGTCGAAGGCGGCTCTGTTCGCGGCTTCGTCCTTCGAGGGGACGAAAGCGGACATTCCGCCGATGGCGTGTGCCCCGCGCTTGTGGCAGGTCCGCACGAGCAGTTCGGTGTAGGCGCGCATGAACGGCACCGTCATAGTCACGTCCGAACGGTCCGGCAGCAGGTAGTCGGAGCCGCGGGAGCGGTAGTACTTGATGACGGAGAAGATGTAGTCCCAGCGTCCGGCGTTGAGGCCGGCCGAGTGCTCGCGCAGTTCGTAGAGGATCTCTTCCATCTCGAAGGCTGCGGGGTAGGTCTCGATGAGCACGGTGGCGCGGATGGTGCCGCGGGACAGGCCGAAGACATCCTCGGCGTGTTCGAAGACCTGGTTCCACAGGCGGGCCTCGAGGTGGGACTCCATCTTCGCGAGGTAGAAGTAGGGGCCGCGGCCCTTCTCGATCTGGATCTGACCGGCGGTGGCGAAGTAGAGCGCGAAGTCGACGAGCGAACCGGAGGTCTCCTCGCCGTCGATGAGGATGTGCTTCTCGGGCATGTGCCAGCCGCGGGGGCGCACGACGATGGTCGGCAGCTCCTCGTCGGGGGCAAGCTTATATTCTTTGCCCTCAGGCGAGGTGAAGTCGATTTCGCGGTTGAGCGAGTCGAGCAGGTTGATCTGGCCCTGGATGACCGAGTCCCACTGCGGGGTGTTCGCGTCCTCCTGGTCGGCCAGCCACACCCTCGCGCCGGAGTTGAGCGCGTTGATCGTCATCTTCTTGTACGTGGGGCCGGTGACCTCGACGCGGCGGTCTTCGAGACCGGGTGCCGGGGGTGCGACCTGCCAGGAGGGGTCGTTGCGGATCTCAGCGGTGTCTTCGAGGAAGTCGAGGTCTTTGCCTGCGGCGATCTCGGCCTGGCGCTCCCTGCGAGCCTCGAGGCGCTCGAGACGGTCGTCGTTGAACTTCCGGTGCAGGTCGACGATGAGCTCAAGCGCCTTGGGCGTGAGGACCTTCTCAGCCCCGTCCGGCAGCTCACCGGTGATCTCCATCCCGGCGGGGATGTCCAGGTTTTCGATATGAGCGGTCATCGATGGTTCTCCTTAGTCAGCACATCGGTGCTGCATCCTTATCCACATCTGGTGATGCGATTTGTTCGCTGGTCAACGGGGTTTTGACTGCGAAACTTTCACATTGTGAAAATGTTTGTTCACACAACGAAAGAATATGAGGTGATGCACGTCTCGTCAAACCCTATCCTGCATTCGAGACGGTGTGTTCGTTGACACCGCCCAAGGGGCCGGCGAGGATGAGAAGGACATCTCTCGTGGACTCGCCGAGGCGGCAACGACGCCGCGGATCGGACTGAAAAGTGGACAACCTCGCTGTTGCAGCTCTCTTGGCCCTCTCCCCCATTCTCTTGGCCGGAATCCTTCTCATCGGATTCCGGTGGCCTGCGAAATACGCCATGCCGATCGGACTGATCGCTGCCGCGCTCGTGGCGAACTTCGCCTGGCAGATCGAGTGGGTGACGATCGGCGCATCGGTCGTCCAGGGCCTCCTCGTCGCGATCGGACTGCTGTGGATCGTCTTCGGCGCGCTTCTGCTGCTGGCCACGGTCACCCGGTCCGGAGCGATCGAGACGATCCGCTCCGGGTTCATCGCGATCTCCCCGGACCGGCGCGTGCAGGTCATCATCATCGCCTGGCTCTTCGGCTCCTTCATCGAGGGTGCCGCCGGCTTCGGCACTCCGGCGGCCGTGGTCGCCCCGCTCTTGCTGGCCCTCGGCTTTCCCGCGATCGCCGCGGTCCTCGCCGGTCTCATCATCCAGTCGACTCCGGTGAGCTTCGGCGCCGTGGGCACCCCGATGGTCGTGGGCATCGGTACCGGCCTGTCTCAGGAGGACGGCTCGATGTCGGCCGATGTCGCCGAACGCGCCGGTCAGCTCGGCCTCGGCCAGGCCGAGTTCGTCGCTCACACCGCCGCTCAGGTCGCGCTCATCCACGCCTGCTGCGGCATTCTCATCCCGCTGCTGCTGTCGTGCATGATGACCGGGTTCTTCGGTGCCAATCGGCGCTTCGCCGACGGTCTGGCCATCGCCCCGTTCGCGATCTATGCGGCTGTGGCGATGATCGTGCCCTACCTCATCGTGGCCAATGTGCTCGGACCCGAGTTCCCGTCGCTGCTCGGCGGACTCATCGGTCTGGCCATCGTCGTGACGACCTCCCGGATGGGCTTCCTCATGCCGAAGAAGACCTGGGACTTCGCTCCGCGTGAGACGTGGCCGGCGATCTGGATGGGCACGGTCGACCCGAACAAGGAGAAGGCGCAGCTGACGAAGAAGATGTCGCTGGCCCGCGCCTGGTCGCCCTATCTCATCGTCGTCGCTCTGCTGCTCATCACGCGCAATGTGCCCGCGATCAAGGAGTTCCTCACCGGTCCGGCCGTGATCAAGATCGATAACATCTTCGGCACCCCGATCAGCCAGAACATGGATCTGCTGTGGTCGCCGGGGGCGATCTTCGTCCTCGCCTGCGGGCTGACGTACTTCATCCACCGGATGACGAGTAAGCAGATCGCAGGCTCCTGGCAGATCGCCGGTTCGCAGATCGCCGGCGCTGCCGTTGCTCTGCTGTGTTCCCTGCCGCTGGTGCGCGTGTTCATCAACTCCGGCGCCGACTACAACGGTGCCGGCCTGGATTCGATGCCGGTCACCCTCGCCGAGGCGGCCGCCAGCTCAGTCGGCGACGCCTGGCCGCTGTTCGCCCCGTTCGCCGGTGCGCTGGGTGCATTCGTGGCAGGGTCGAACACGGTTTCGAACGTCATGTTCTCGCAGTTCCAGTTCTCCACCGGCACCGCGATCGGTGCGGCCAGCCCCGAGACCGTGGTCGCGGCTCAGGCGGTCGGTGGCGCTGCTGGAAATATGGTGGCCGTCCACAACGTCGTGGCCGCCTCGGCGACGGTGGGCCTCATCGGTCGGGAAGGCGAGCTCATTCGTCGCACCTCGATCCCGATGCTCGTCTATTCGCTGACCGCGGGCGCTCTGGCGTTCATCGGCCTCAACGGTCTGGGCTTCAATGCGGGCACCGTCGTCCTCACCGCGATCATCATCGGCCTCGCCGTGGTCGTGGTGATGATCCGCCGCTCCCCGGGCAAGCCGCTTGCCGGGGTCGGCGTCGGGGCGGCGGCCGGCGGCAGCGAAGGCACGGCCGACGACGATCCGGAGCCCACCACGCGCACCTGACGTTGCCGCCCGCGCTTGACTGTGCCGTCCGCGCGGATCGTTCCTCGCACCTGACGCTGCCGTCCGCGCGGATCGTCCCTCGCACCGGGTGTCATAGCCTTTTGGCACAGGAGTCATCGCCTTCTGATCCAGGCATGGGGTTCAAACGCGATGTGCCGATCAGAAGGCGATTCGTCCGGAACGCGCCAACGCACGCAGGACCGACAGGCACCTGCGGGCGTTCTTGGGTTCGTCGGCGCAGCAGACCGACAGTCGAGCCGACCGCCGACGCAGTCTCAGACGATGACGACCATGGGGACGATCATCGGCTTGCGGCGCAGCTTCGACGACACCCAGCGGCCGATGGTGCGGCGCACCACCTGCTGGAGCTGGTACTGATCGGTGGTGCCGTCACGCAGGGCATCCTCGACGGCCTTCTGCACCTTCGGGATGATCGAGTCGAAGACGTCATCGGACTCGGCCACACCGCGGGCGTGGATCTCGGGTCCGGCGATGAGCGACTTCGTCTGCGAGTTCACGGCCATGAAGATCGTCACGAACCCCTCGCCGGACAGGACCAAGCGGTCCTTGAGGTCCGCCTCGGTGATCTCACCGACCGACGAACCGTCGACGAAGACGTAGTTGCAGTCGACGGCGCCGACGACCTCGGCGTGACCGTCCTTGAGGTCGACGACCCAGCCGTCATCGGCCAGGACGATGTTGTTCGGGTCGACTCCGGTCGCCTCGGCGTGGCGGGCGTTGGCCAGCAGGTGACGCCATTCGCCGTGGACGGGCATGACGCCGCGGGGTTTGACGATGTTGTAGCAGTAGAGCAGCTCGCCGCCGGAGGCGTGGCCGGACACGTGGATCTTCGCATCCGCCTTCGAGATGACACGAGCGCCGAGCTTCATCAGGCCGTTGATGACCTTGAACACGGAGTTCTCGTTGCCGGGGATGAGCGAGGAGGCGAGGATGACGGTGTCGCCGTCGCCGACGTCGACGCGGTGATTGCGGTTGGCCATGCGCGACAGGGCGGCCATCGGCTCGCCCTGGGAACCGGTGCACATGAGGACGATCTGGTCCTCGGGGTAGTCGTCGACCTTCTTGATGTCGATGAGCGTTCCGGCCGGCACGTTGAGGTAGCCGAGGTCTTCGGCGATCTTCATGTTGCGCACCATGGAGCGGCCGACGAGGGCCACCTTGCGGCCGTGGGCGGTGGCGGCGTTGAGCACCTGCTGCACGCGGTGGACGTGGGAGGAGAACGAGGCGACGATGATGCGGCGCTCGGCGGTGCCGAAGAGGTTCTCGAGCACGGGCCCGATGTCCTTCTCCAGCGCGGTGAAGCCGGGGACCTCGGCGTTCGTCGAGTCCGTCATGAACAGGTCGACGCCTTCTTCGCCGAGGCGGGCGAAGGCGCGCAGGTCGGTGATGCGGCCGTCGAGCGGCAGCTGATCCATCTTGAAGTCACCGGTGTGCAGGATGTTGCCGGCGCCGGTGCGGATGAACACGGCCAGGGCGTCGGGGATCGAGTGGTTGACGGCGACGAACTCGAGGTCGAAGGGACCGAGCTGGTCGACATCGTCTTCGGCCACCACACGGGTGATGGGCTTGATGCGGTGCTCTTTGAGCTTGGCTTCGATGAGCGCGATCGTCAGCTGCGAACCGAGGATCGGGATGTCGCCCTTGCGGCGCAGCAGGTAGGGAACGGCGCCGATGTGGTCTTCGTGGCCGTGGGTGAGCACGAGGCCGATGATGTCATCGAGGCGGTCGTCGAGGTAGGAGAAATCGGGGAGGATGAGGTCGACGCCGGGCTGGTCCTCTTCGGGGAAGAGCACACCGCAGTCGACGATGAGGAGTTTGCCGTGGTATTCGAAGACGGTCATGTTGCGGCCGACTTCGCCGAGTCCGCCGAGCGCGACGATGCGGACGGCTTCTCTGTCCATCTTCGGCGGGAGGGACAGTTCTTGGGTCAATGCATTATTCACTGAGGTAACCACTCCTGGTCAATTGGGCGGCGACGAACGCCATCTGATCCTCATCAGCTGGGAGCAGCGGCATACGCACATCGCGGTTGTCGAGTATTCCTTGGGCCTGCAGAGCGGCCTTCGCCGAGATCACTCCCGGCATGTGGTTCATGAGCGCATCCACCACGTCCGCGGTGTCGCGGGAGAGGGTGCGTGCGGTGTGAAGGTCGTTGTTCGCCACTGCGGAGACCATGGCGGCGAACCGGTCCGAGCAGACGTGTCCGGCCACGGACACGAGTCCGAGTGCACCGAGGGACAGCAGCGGCAGGTTGAGGGCGTCCTCGCCGGAGTAGTACACGAGCGAGGAGTTGTTCATGACGAACGAGGAGGCGAAGAGGTCGCCCTTGGCGTCCTTGACCGCGAGGATGTTCGGGTGGTCCGAGAGTCGCAGCAGGGTGTCCGTGATGATCGGGGCACCGGCGCGGCCGGGGATGTCATAGAGCATGACCGGCAGGTCGGTGGAGTCGGCGGCCGCGCGCATATGGGCTTCGATCGCCGGCTGGGTCGGCTTCGAATAGTACGGGGTGACGAGCAGGATCCCGTCGGCTCCGGCATCGGCCGAGCGGCGGGAGAGATCGATGGTGTGTGCGGTGACGTTGTTGCCGGTGCCGGCGACGATCTTGGCCCGCTTGCCGATGACTCCGCGGACGACGCGGATGAGTTCGACCTTCTCGTCGTCGGTCGTCGTCGGTGATTCGCCGGTGGTGCCGGAGACGACGAGCATGTCGTTGCCGAGCTCGACGAGGTGGTTCGCCACCTTCTCCACAGACGCATAGTCGATGCTGCCGTCGCGCTTGAATGGAGTCACCATTGCAGTGCCGACGGATCCGAACGCGTCAATGGCAGTCGCTGCTGCCTGATCACCGAGAATCGCCATAGACCCAAGGATACCGCCCACGTCGTCTCATCAGTGCAGTGGTCCACCCGCGTTGCGGGTGTCGTTCGCCTCGGATGCGGCGCTCATGCAGTCACAGTGAGAGACAGATCACACCCGTGTCCGTCCGATCGTCTACGCTTGTGCCCTGCCTGCCACCGAAACTCAGGAGTTTTCGATGACCCGCACCCGCGTCCGCGATTTCCATGATGATGACCTCGACGGAATCATCCGTCTCTTCGAAGCCGCCGTCCCGGAATCCGCGGCCGCTCCTCCGCTCTATCCGCTCTCCGAGGTGCTGGCCGCCTGCCAGCGCAATCAGGCCGTCGTGGCCGTCCGTGATGAGGAGATCGTCGGTGCCGCCGTCGGTCGCGCCGCCCACGGGCAGGGGGTTCTCGTGTTCTTCCATGTCCTCGAGGCGGTCCGTGCCGATCCGGAGCAGGGCACCCGCGCCGAGGCGGGGCTGCTCGATGCGCTCGAACGCCGTCTCATGCCGCTGGGCTTGGGGAAGCTGTCGATGCTCATTCCCGCAGGGACGTCGGCCTGCGATGGTCTGGTGGCCAACGGGTTCGAGACCCGGTCCGGGCTGAAGTACGTCGAACGGCACCTGCCCGTCCAACGTCGTGAACTCGACCGGCTCAAAACGGTGGGCGGACGGATCCTGCCGCGCCACCTCTGGGATGGGGTCAGCGGGATGCAGGAGGAGAAGGACATGCTCGAGGACCGCCTCGTCGTGCCCTTGGCCGAACCGGATCTTGCCGATCATTTCGGGGTGGTGCCGCCTCGGGCGGTGATGCTCTTCGGTCCGCCGGGGACGGGGAAGACGACATTTGCGAAGGCGGTGGCATCGCGGTTGGATTGGCCGTTCGTCGAGGTGTTCCCGTCGCGTCTGTCCGGCGAGCCCGGTGGTGTGGCGGCGGGTCTGCGCACGACGTTCGAGCAGATCAACGAGCTCGAGCATGCTGTCGTGTTCATCGATGAGGTCGAGGAGATCGCGTCGAAGCGCGGGGGTGAGCCGCCGTCGCCGACGCAGGGTGTGACGAATGAGCTGCTCAAGCAGGTCGGTCAGTTTCGAGATCGGGAGGGCCGGCTGCTCATCTGTGCGACGAACTTCGTCCGCGCCCTCGATGCGGCGTTCCTGCGGCACGGGCGCTTCGACTACGTCATCCCCATCGGTTTGCCGGATGCCACCGCCAGGGAGGCGATCTGGTCGCGCTACATTCCCGAGCACACGATCGCCGGTGTCGATCTCGACGTGCTCGTCAATGCCAGTGACGGTCTGACCCCGGCCGATATCGAGTATGCGGCCCGGCGTGCTTCGCAGGAAGCTCTGGCGTCGTCGCTGCGACAGCAGCACGTCGATATCTCCTCTCGGTCGGATGTGCTCTCCACCGATGACTACCTCGAGGCTCTGCGGGCGACGCGAGCGACGGTGTCCGAGGAGACAGCCCGGGAGTTCGGCGAAGACGTGGAGACGATCGCCAGGCTGTGAGCCGGTCGCAGTATCCGTCGCTCGGGTACGGTGCCCCCTACCCTTCGAGCAGGCGGTCCGCGGTCTCGATGAGGATCCGCGTCATCGTGGACGGATCGGGACCGTGACCGGCGACGGTGGCCAGGTCGAAACCGTCGATGATGGCGACGAACGTGTCGACCACCTCGGCGGCGGAGAGCTGGAAGAGCTCGAATTCGTGCCTCTTCAGCCCATCGTCGACGATCGTCCGGAACAGTCTCCGCCATCCGGCGAACACGGCATCGACACAGTTCTGCAGGCCTTCGTCCGTGCGCGCGGCGGTGACGAGTTCGAGCCAGATCCGCGACCGCTGCTCGTGCATGCCCACCCCATGGACGGCAGCGAACGCATCGTGCAGGCGATAG
This sequence comes from Brevibacterium sp. VCM10, assembly GCF_000583215.1. Taxonomy (NCBI): domain Bacteria; kingdom Bacillati; phylum Actinomycetota; class Actinomycetes; order Micrococcales; family Brevibacteriaceae; genus Brevibacterium; species Brevibacterium sp. VCM10. Next base: position 6,004 of record NZ_JAJB01000046.1, on the reverse strand, counting down.
CGAGCCATCCGACCGCGCGGGTCATCGCCCGGCTTCGCCATCTCTTCGAGGTGCAGCAGCACCGTCGCGGTATGGAAGGAGAACGCCTGGGCGAGCAGGTCGTCCCGGGACTCGAAGTAGTACTGCACGGTGCCGATGGACATGCCGACTGCTTTCGCCACGTCCCCGAGTCGGACCGCGGCGGGACCTTTGGCGACGATGGCGTCGAGGGTCGACTGGATGATCGCGAACTTCTTCGCCTCGGCCTGCTCGGGCGGCTGAGCCGGGCGCGGGCTCATGCCGTGACCGATTCTCGTCGTTCGGCCAGATCGGTCGCCGCGGTCAGACCTTCGTACACGGCCTCCTCGACCGTGCGCGGGGCCAGGGCGTCGCCGATCACCGTCACCGAGGCGGCCCCGACGTCGAGGTCGACCGGCACCGATCGCGGTGCCGCCGACACGATCGTCGCGGCGACGCCGTCGACCTCGTGGACGACCTCGCAGAGTGTGGATTGCAGGTACCCGGTGTCGGTATCGACGCCGACGAGGCGGGCGTCGTTGACGAATTGCACCCGGCCGGTCCGCAGTGCTTGGGACACGAGCAGGGTGCGGGTGTACTGCTGGATCGCGGCACCGGCGAAGTTCGCCGCGGTCGCCAGAGTCACCTGGCGTCCGGCTTCGGCCAGGCGCAGGGCGATGCCGAGTCCGATCCAGTCGCCCTTCCAGTCTGTGACGAGCACGCGCCCGACCGGCAGGTCCGGGGACTTCCGCAGATAGTCGCGGGCGCCGATGACGAACGCGTCGTCGGCGATCTCGAGGGCGGGCATGCGCTGTTCGGCACCGGTGGCGATGATGACATGGTCGGGGGCCACCTCGGTGATGAGGTTCTGGGTGGCCGGTGCGGAGGTGCGGATGTCAACGCCGGCGCGGGCCGCCTCGGCGGTCAGGTTCGTCGCCGCTCCCCCGAATTCGGACCGGTACGGCAGTTCCTGCGCCAATAGAACCGCCCCGCCGAGGTGGGGCTCCTTCTCGCACAGAACGACGTCGTCGCCCTGTTCGGCGGCGACCGCTGCGGCCTTGAGCCCGGCCGGTCCCCCGCCGATGACGAGGACCTTGCGTCTGGTGCGCACCGTCGGTCGGGGCAGGAAGGTCAGTTCCCGACCGGATTCGGGGTATTGGATGCACGAGATCGGCACACCCTGTTGGAAGTGGCCGATGCAGGCTTGGTTGCAGCCGATGCAGGCGCGGATCTCGTCGACGTTATCGGCTGCAGATTTGTTCGCGATCTCCGGGTCGCAGATCATCGCACGAGTCATGATCGCCATGTCGGTGCGGCCTTCGGCGATCGCGGTTTCGGCTTCGTGGGGTTGGTTGATGCGGCCGGCGACCATGACGGTCTTGTCGGTGATCTTCTTGACCTGCTCGGACAGGTTCGTCGCGTATCCGGGGTCGATCTGCATCGAGGGAACGATGTGGACGGCACCCTGCAGGGTGGAGGAATCGCCGGCGGTGATGGAGAAGTAGTCGAGGCAGTCGACGCCGTCGGTGTCGTCGGCGTCGGCGGTCAGGGAGTCGAGGTGGTCGATGAGGTCGAGGATCTCAGCGGCGACGAGCCCGTCCTCGGTCTTCTCCTCACCGGAGACCCGCACGCCGACGACGACATCGGGTCCGACGGCGGCGCGGACGGTCTGGGCCACCTCGGCGAGGAACCGGCGGCGGTTCTCCGGGCTGCCGCCGTACTCGTCGGTGCGGGTGTTGACGGCGGGGTTGAAGAACTGGATGGGCAGGTAGCCGTGGCTGGCGACGATCTCGACGCCGTCGATTCCGGATTCGACGATGCACTTCGCTGCATGCCCGTAGCCGGCGATGATGTCTCTGACCTCAGCGGTGGTCAGCGCTTCGGGGACGACCTTGAAGCGTTCCTGCGGTTCATCGCTCGGGGCCTTGGCCCGGGGTGCCATTCCGCGCTCGCCGTCCATGACTTCGCGGCCGGGGTGGAAGAGCTGGGCGACGATCGTGGCCCCGTGACGGTGGACCGCCTCGGCGACGGCCCGGTATCCGGGGACGGAGGATTCGTCGGTGGCCATGAGCACGTGGCTGGTGTAGCGGGCGGTTTCGTGGACGCCGGAGACCTGGAGGACGATGAGTCCGGCTCCGCCCTTCGCACGGGCCTCATGGTAGGCGACGAGGTCGTCGCCGATGTGGCCGTGATCGTCGAGGACGGTGTCATGGCCGGAGGAGACGATGCGGTTGCGGATCGTCGTCGAGCCGATGGTGATGGGGGCGAAGAGGTGCGGGAACAGCTGAGACATGATCGTCCTTGATCACTCGCGGGTGGGACTGTGTGGCCGACCCTCGATGGGGCTGCCTCAGTTATTCATATCACCGTATGACGAACGGCGGCAAGGGCTGCATCCATGGACCCGATCTCCGATAGGGCGGGCCTTGGTCTCTAAACCGAGTGGTCAGTCAGAGCTCGCTGCCGGAGACCGCGAAGGTGTCGCAGCTGTTCAGACCCTCGTTGTAGCCGGTGGTGAACCAGTTCTGGCGTTGTTCGCTCGACCCGTGGGTGAACGATTCCGGATTGACGAAACCGGACTGCTCTTGGATGTGATCGTCGCCGACGACGAAGGCCGCATTGAGGGCATCGTCGAGCTGTTCCTTCGTGGGCTCTTCGAGGTACGCAGTGCCGTTGTCGTCGGTGAGTGTGGTGATCTTGCCGAGCCAGGCACCGGCGTAGCAGTCGGCTTGGAGTTCGGTGCGCACGCCGTTGCTCTCAGGTCCGGTGCCGTTGTTCGGGTGCTCGCTCATCACGCCGGTGATGTTCTGGGTGTGGTGGCCCCATTCGTGACCGACGATGTAGAGCTGGGCGAGCTCATCGGCCGAGGCACCGAACTGCTGACGCAATATGTCGAAGAAGCTCGGATCGATGTAGACGCCCTGATCGGCCGGACAGTAGAACGGCCCGACCTGGTTCGAAGCGGTTCCGCAGGCCGTCGAGGTCTGACCGTCGACCAGTGTCATCGCCGGCGGTTCGTAGCCGTCCACTTGCTGGGCCCAGTAGTCGTCGAGGACGACCTGCGCTCCGGCCATTCGGCAGTCGATGTTCGTATTCGCGTCCTCACCCGTATCGCATTGGGACATGCTCGTCCCGCTCGACTGGCTCTGCCCGCCGTCGTCCGGGGTGATGCCACCCATCAGCCCGGTGACATCAACGCCGAGCAGCGGTCCGATGAGGAAGACGAGCAGGCCGACGATGCCCACGCCGCCGCCCCCGACGATCGCGGTGTTGCGACCGCGTCTGCTCGTCCTGTTGCCGCTGATATCGGCGTTCGGGTTGAAGGTCATGGCATAAAGATACCCCGGGAGCGGACAAGGGCAGGCGAGCAGATGTGAAGTCGTGTGAGAATCGTTCCATGAGCTCTCACCCGGCGGAACCTCACCGAGCGCACGACGCAGACTCCACGGCCACCTCGGCGAGGGTTGCCCGTCGGCTCAGCCCCGACGGTCGCCTCATCGGACTCGATGTCGCCCGCGGGATCGCTCTCTTGGCGATGATGGTCACGCACATCTTCGCGCTCGGCGACGAGACGGGGATGCCGACCTGGGCAGCCATCTTCGCCGGGCGCGCCTCGGCGCTGTTCGCCGTCCTCGCCGGCTGCTCTCTGGTGCTCTCGACCCGGTCAAGGATGGCGGAATCGGGCCGCTTGCGCGATGCGGCGCCGAGCGTGCTCATCAGGGCGGCGGCCATCGTCCTCATCGGGCTGTGCCTCGGGTCGATCTCGAGCCTCTTGGCGGTCATCCTCGTCAACTACGGGATCATGTTCGCACTTGCGCTGTTCTTCCTGCGTCTGCGGGCCGGTGCGCTGTTCGCGATCGCCGGAGTCTGGGTGGTCGTCTCCCCGATCGTGTCGATGTGGGTGCGTTCGACATTCCTCCTCGAACCGAGCTACCTGCCGATGGGCTTCTTCGACCTGGCAACGCCGGGGACGATGCTCACCGACCTGTTCCTCACCGGCTATTACCCGGTGCTGCAGTGGCTGTCATACATTCTGCTCGGCATGGCCGTGGCGAAGCTCGACATCGGCCGGCACCTGCGCGCGCTGTTCACGGCCGGACTCGGACTCTTCGTCGCCGGTCGCGGTGCCTCGTGGATTCTGCTCAATGTCTTCGGCGGAGATGCCGCGCTCGTGGAGGTGTCGCAGATGTGGGGCACGGACCTCACGGCGGCCCTGTTCACCGGCAGCTATGGGGTGACTCCGGCGACGTCGTGGTGGTGGTTGGCGATCGCCGGTCCGCATTCGGGCACGCCGTTCGATCTGCTCTCCACGGGCGGCACCGCGTTGATGACGATCGCCGCCTGCCAGGCTGCGGCGCTGCTGTTGGGTCGCCGCTCGTGGGTGCTTGCACCGCTGTCGGCACCGGGATCGATGCCGCTGAGCGTGTATTCGGCGCACGTGGTGCTGTTGGAGATCACGCGGTCGCAGATCGTCGGCAATCCGCTGGAGGAGGCCGCGACGACGGGCGAGCAGACCCTCGAATTCGTCATCCACGCACTCACATTCGTGCTGCTGCCGCTGGTGTGGAAAGCATTTGTCAGCGCCCGCGGCCCGTTGGAAGGCGGAATCGCCGCGGTCATCCGGGCGGCGTCGCCGGGACCTAAGCGCCCTGCTTCTGACCGCCCCGGAAGAGACTGATCGACTTGCGCATCGTGGCGCGGGCCCGTTTGCGGTCGCCGCTGGCGTCGTAGGCGCACGAGAGCCGGAACCAGGACCGCCAGTCGTCGGGGGCTGCCTCGGCTTCGGCCTGGTACTTCACGAATTCCTTGTCGGCGGCCTCGCGGATGATCTTCCCGCCCGGTGTCCTGGGCAGGTCGTCGACGGGCAGTCCGCCTTCCTCGCCGAGGATGCGCGCGAGCTTCTCCGTACGGGCACCGAAGACGAGTTCGACGATGAGCGTCCAGGCGCCGATGACGGGCAGAACGAACAGGGCGATGCCCATGATCGTGGGGATCATCGCGGGTTCGCGCACGAGGATCCACGCCCGCTGACCCATGAGGACGAAGTAGAAAACGAGGACGACGGAGACGATGATCGCCCCGATCTTGGCCTTCGACATCAGAGGTCGAGCATGTTCTCGAGGCCGTGGATGAGCCCGGTGTAATCGGCGATGGACCGCACGGCGGTGACGATGCCGGGCATGAACGCCGAGGTGGAGTGTGAGTCCGTGCGGATGGTCAGTGCTTCGCCGTCGGAGCCGAAGAGGATCTCTTCGTGGGCGTTCATGCCCTGCTGGCGGATGGCGTGGACGTGGATTCCGTCGATGACGGCGCCGCGGGCTCCCTGCGGGTCGGATTCGGTGGAGTCGGGAACGGCCGGCAGTCCGGCGGCGTTGCGGGCTGCGGCGATGCGCTGGGCCGTGTGGTTCGCCGTGCCGGACGGGGCGTCGAGTTTGCGGGTGTGGTGGATCTCGACGACTTCGGCCGAGTCGAAGTAGGGTGCCGCGAGTTCGGCGAAGCGCATGGCCAGGACGGCACCGATCGAGAAGTTCGGGGCGATGAGCACCGCGGTCTGCGGATGGTCCTTCAGCGTGTCCTCGAGCCGGGCCAAACGGTCGTTGTCCCAACCGGTGGTGCCGACGACGGTGTCGATGCCGTTCTCGACGAGGAAGCGGACATTGTCCTCGGTGGATTTGGGCACGGTGAGTTCGACGGCAACGTCGATGTTCTGCTCCAGCAGGGTCTCCAGCGAGTCGCTGCTGCCCAGGGCTGCGACGAGTTCGAGTCCTTCGGCGTCATTGATCGCATCGACGGCGTGGGATCCCATCCGGCCCTTGGCTCCGATGACGGCTACGCGAATGCTCATATGCTGTGACTCCTTGTGCGATGATCCTTGCGAGGTGTGCCGGTCGGGACGAGGCGAGACGACCGGAACGATCTCCGCCAGCCAGTCTAGCGACCCTCGGCAGTTCTCTTCACATCCAGTGACCATCCGAACACTCCCAATTGCTACCTGACGGCGGCGCAG